>NZ_JANLOG010000009.1:0-92156 GCF_025466205.1 Pseudomonas sp. 13B_3.2_Bac1 | reverse complement strand
CGCCCCCCCCCCCCCCCCCCCCCCCCCCCCCCCCCCCCGCTCCCACAGGGGTTGGCGTTTGTTGTTGAAAGCTACATCCAGCCATACTCCGCCATCGACAACGGCTCGCCGTCGCCAACGATGAAGTGATCGAGCACCCGCACATCAATCAGATCCAAAGCCTTCTGCAAGCGCTTGGTCAGTTGCCGATCCGCCTGGCTCGGATCGCTGTTCCCCGACGGGTGGTTGTGGCAGAGAATCACCGCCGCCGCGTTGTTGGCCAATGAGCGTTTCACCACTTCCCGGGGATGCACACTGGTGTTGTCGATCGAGCCGCGAAACAGCGCCTCGAACGTCAGCACTTGATGCTTGGAGTCGAGAAACAGGCAGCCGAACACCTCGTGCGGCTCGTGGCGCAGCATGGACTTCAAGTAATCCCGAACTGCCTGCGGATTCTCCAGCGCCGGTTTTTTACGCATGCGCTCGGCCAGATGCCGCCGCCCCATTTCCAGCACCGCCTGCAACTGTGCGAACTTCGCAGGCCCCAATCCCAACTGCACGCTGAACGCCGCAAGATCGGCCTCCAGCAATGCGCGCAGGCTGCCGAATTGCGTCAACAGGTGTCGCGCCAGATCCACCGCGCTTTTTCCCGTGACCCCGGTACGAAGAAAAATCGCCAGTAATTCGGCATCGGAAAGGCTTCCCGCGCCCTGTTCAAGTAGCTTCTCCCGCGGCCGCTCCGCCGCTGGCCAATCGCGAATACTCATACACCTTCCTTGTCTGTGGGCGCCGCTGTTCCGTAGCGGTCGCTGTGATATCGTAGCCCATCTTTTTTGCGGGCGAATTCACCCTGGGGAGGGGGTTTCGCCACGTATGTCACCCACGAAATGAAAGGCAGACCTATGCAGCGGCTGTATCGGAAACGCATCGTTCTGGGCGTCGGCGGCGGCATTGCGGCCTACAAGAGCGCCGATCTGGTTCGGCGCCTGATCGACCAGGGCGCCGAAGTGCGCGTGGTCATGACCCATGGCGGCGCCGAGTTCATCACCCCGCTGACCATGCAGGCCCTGTCCGGGCACCCGGTTCACCTCGACTTGCTCGACCCGGCCGCCGAAGCGGCGATGGGCCACATCGAGCTGGCCAAGTGGGCCGATCTGGTATTGATCGCCCCGGCCACCGCCGACCTGATCGCCCGTCTGGCCCAAGGCATCGCCAACGATTTGCTGACCACTTTGGTTCTTGCTACCGATGCCGTAGTGGCCGTCGCGCCGGCGATGAATCAGGCGATGTGGCGCGACCCGGCGACCCAGGCCAACCTGCAACTCCTTGAAAGCCGCGGCCTGAAGACCTTCGGCCCGGCCTCCGGCAGCCAGGCCTGCGGCGACGTCGGCATGGGCCGGATGATGGAAGCCACCGATCTGGCGCAGTGCGCGGCGGATTGTTTCCAGCGTCAGGCACTGACCGGCAAGCACGTGGTGATCACCGCCGGCCCGACTCAGGAAAACATCGACCCGGTGCGCTACATCACCAACCACAGCTCCGGGAAAATGGGCTTCGCTCTGGCCGAAGCCGCGGTGGAAGCCGGCGCCCGCGTGACCCTGATCAGCGGCCCGGTACACCTGCCGACGCCGGATCGCGTCACGCGTATCGACGTGGTCAGTGCCCGCGACATGCTCGCAGCGTGCGAATCGGCTATCCCATGTGATGTGTTCATCGCCTCGGCTGCGGTGGCGGACTACCGTCCGGAAGTCGTTGCCCCGCAAAAACTCAAGAAAGACCCTACAAGCGGCGACGGCTTCGTCCTGCAAATGGTGCGTAACCCGGACATCCTGGCCACCATCGCGACCCGTCCCGACCGTCCGTTCAGTGTCGGCTTCGCCGCCGAGACCGAACACCTGCTCGACTACGCTGCACGCAAGCTGAAAGACAAGAATCTCGATTTGATCGTCGCCAACGACGTCGCCAACCCGAGCATCGGTTTCAACAGCGAAGAAAACGCCTGCAGCGTGATCGACCGTGAGCTTCATGCCACTGTTTTCGCCCAGACCAGCAAGAGCAAGATCGCTCGCCAACTGGTCACTTTTATCGCCGAACGTCTGAACCAGGTTTAATTTACATGCACGCTTTGCAAGCCAAGATCCTCGACCCACGCATCGGTACCGAATTCCCGCTGCCGCAATACGCCACCCCAGGCTCCGCCGGCCTCGACCTGCGCGCCATGCTGGAACAGGACATCGTGATCAAGCCGGGTGAAACCGTGCTGATCCCTACCGGTCTGTCGGTCTACATCGGCGACCCGAACCTCGCCGCGCTGATCCTGCCGCGCTCGGGCATGGGCCATAAGCACGGCATCGTGCTGGGCAACCTCGTCGGCCTGATCGACTCGGATTATCAGGGCCCGCTGATGGTGTCCTGCTGGAACCGTGGCCAGAGCGACTTCACCATGACTGTCGGCGAACGTCTGGCGCAGCTGGTGCTGGTACCCGTGGTGCAGGCGCACTTCGAAATGGTTGAAGAGTTCGTTGAAACCGAACGCGGCGCGGGCGGTTTTGGCCATACCGGCACTAAATGATCCACGGGTAATTTCTGTGGCGAGGGAGCTTGCTCCCGCTGGGCTGCGCAGCAGACCCAAAATCTTGGGGGCGCAGCGTCCCCATGCGGGAGCAAGCTCCCTCGCCACAAAATTTGTGCAGCAGGTTTTAGCACCGAAAATCAAGGTTTTGCCGGCCGCAGGCCACGCCAGGCAAGGCGTCATGGCCCTTTCACACCACGAACTCTCTGCGGAAAACGCCGTCATACCCTTCAGTTTGAGCCTGCCGCCGAGTGAATCGTCGGTGTGTCCCGCCACTTTCGAGATGGAGCATTTGTGCAGATGAGCACCCCCGCCAAGATCGCCCCGAAGCTTCCCGACAGCATCTTCCGCGCCTATGACATTCGCGGCACCGTGCCGGAATTCCTCAATGCCGAAACCGCTTACTGGATCGGCCGCGCCATCGGCTCACAGAGCCTAGCCCAAGGTGAACCGAATGTTTCCGTCGGTCGTGACGGTCGCCTGTCCGGCCCGGAGCTGGTTGCCGAGCTGATCCGCGGTATCGCCGAAAGCGGCTGCCATGTCAGCGATGTCGGCCTGGTCCCGACCCCGGCGCTGTACTACGCGGCCAACGTGCTCGCGGGTAAATCCGGGGTGATGCTCACCGGCAGCCACAACCCGTCGAACTACAACGGCTTCAAGATCGTAATCGCCGGCGACACCCTCGCCAACGAGCAGATCCAGGTGCTGCACGAGCGCATCAAGACCAACGACCTGAGCAGCGGCCAGGGCAGCGTGACCCAGGTCGAGATCCTTGACCGTTACACCACCGAAATCGTCCGGGACGTCAAACTGGCCCGGCGCATGAAAGTCGTGGTCGACTGCGGCAATGGCGCGGCCGGGGTGATCGCTCCGCAACTGATCGAAGCACTGAACTGCGAAGTCATCCCGCTGTTCTGCGAAGTCGACGGCAACTTCCCCAACCACCACCCGGATCCGGGCAAGCCCGAGAACCTCGTCGACCTGATCGCCAAGGTCAAGGAAACCAATGCCGACCTCGGTCTGGCCTTCGACGGTGACGGCGACCGCGTCGGCGTAGTGACTAATACTGGCAGCATCGTCTACCCGGATCGCCTGCTGATGCTGTTCGCCCGCGACGTGGTGGCGCGCAACCCGGACGCGGAAATCATCTTCGACGTCAAATGCACCCGCCGTCTGGTGCCGTTGATCAAGGAATACGGCGGTCGCCCGCTAATGTGGAAGACCGGTCACTCGTTGATCAAAAAGAAAATGAAACAATCCGGTGCTCTATTGGCCGGTGAGATGAGCGGCCACATCTTCTTCAAGGAGCGCTGGTTCGGTTTCGACGACGGCATCTACAGCGCCGCACGGCTGCTGGAGATCCTCAGCAAGGAAAAATCCACCGCGGAAGAACTGTTTGCGACCTTCCCGAACGATATTTCTACGCCTGAAATCAATATCCATGTGACCGAAGAGAGCAAATTCAGCATCATTGATGCACTGCACGACGCACAGTGGGGCCCAGGCGCTGACCTGACCACCATCGACGGCGTGCGGGTCGATTACGCCAAAGGCTGGGGCTTGGTGCGCGCCTCCAACACCACACCGGTGCTGGTGCTGCGCTTCGAGGCCGATGACGAGGCTGAATTGCAGCGCATCAAGGATGTGTTCCACGCCCAATTGAAACGCGTTGCACCTGATCTCCAACTACCGTTCTGATTCACCCGGAGCCCTGAATGACCCTCGAACGCGAAGCCGCCGCCCACACCGCCCAGGTTCTGTCCGAAGCGTTGCCTTACATCCGACGTTATGTCGGCAAGACCCTGGTGATCAAATACGGCGGCAACGCGATGGAAAGCGAGGAGCTGAAAACCGGCTTCGCCCGCGACATCGTCTTGATGAAAGCCGTGGGCATCAACCCGGTCGTGGTTCACGGCGGCGGCCCGCAGATCGGTGATCTGCTCAAGCGTCTGTCGATCGAAAGCCACTTCGTCGATGGCATGCGCGTCACCGACGCCGCGACCATGGACGTGGTGGAAATGGTCCTCGGCGGTCAGGTCAACAAAAGCATCGTCAACCTGATCAACCGTCACGGCGGCAGTGCCATCGGCCTGACCGGTAAAGACGCCGGGCTGATTCGGGCGAAGAAACTGACCGTCACCCGCCAGACCCCGGAGATGACCCAGCCGGAAATCATCGACATCGGTCAGGTCGGTGAAGTGGTCGGGATCAACACCGAACTGCTGAACCTGCTGGTCAAAGGCAACTTCATCCCGGTGATCGCGCCGATCGGCGTCGGTGAGAACGGTGAGTCGTACAACATCAACGCCGACCTCGTGGCCGGTAAAGTCGCCGAGGCGCTGAAAGCCGAGAAGCTGATGCTGCTGACCAACATCGCCGGCCTGATGGACAAGTCGGGCACCGTGTTGACCGGCCTGAGCACCCAGCAGGTCGACGACCTGATCGCCGACGGTACCATCTACGGCGGCATGCTGCCGAAGATCCGCTGCGCACTGGAAGCGGTTCAGGGCGGCGTTGGCAGCTCGCTGATCATCGACGGCCGCGTACCGAACGCGATCCTGCTGGAAATCTTCACCGACACTGGTGTGGGCACGCTGATCAGCAATCGCAAGCGTCCTTAAGGCGTCGCGCAAACAAAAAGACCCCGCTCAGCCTGGCTGAGCGGGGTCTTTTTTTGCCTGCGGCCTTCCATCTATTGTGGCGAGGGAGCTTGCTCCCGCTTGAGTGCGCAGCGCTCACAAGCTTATCGGGTCTGCTACGCAGCCCAGCGGGAGCAAGCTCCCTCGCCACAAAAGCTCATTCCACAGTTCAGACGCCGAACTGGGCGCGGTACGCTTCCACGGCGGGCAGATGCTGCTTGAGCTGTGTGTCGTCGGCGAGGAATTCCAGCACCTGGTTCAGCGAAACGATGCTGATCACCGGAATACCGAAGTCACGCTCGACTTCCTGGATCGCCGACAATTCACCGTTGCCACGCTCCTGACGGTTCAGGGCGATCAGCACGCCGGCCGCCTTGGCGCCCTCCTGGGAAGCGATGATCTGCATCACTTCGCGGATCGCGGTGCCGGCGGTGATCACGTCGTCGATGATCAGCACTTCACCGGTCAGTGGCGCACCGACCAGGCTGCCGCCTTCGCCGTGGGCCTTGGCTTCCTTGCGGTTGAAGCACCATGGCAGGTCACGGTTGTGGTGTTCGGCCAGTGCGACAGCGGTGGTGGCTGCCAGCGGGATGCCTTTGTAGGCCGGGCCAAACAATACGTCGAAAGGAATGCCGCTTTCGGCGATGGCTGCAGCGTAGAAACGCCCCAGCTGCGCCAGGGCCGAACCCGAGTTGAACAGGCCGGCATTGAAGAAGTAGGGACTGGTGCGCCCGGACTTCAGGGTGAACTCACCGAAGCGCAAAACGCCGCGATCGATGGCAAAACGAATGAAATCGCGCTGATACGCTTGCATGAAAAAAACCCCAAATACCACGGATTTAGCTAATTAGCTTGACGCCGTGTATCATACACGCACGCGATTTTTGGGGCCATTTATGCGGATCATCAGTGTGAACGTCAATGGTATTCAGGCTGCAGTCGAGCGTGGTTTGCTCAGTTGGCTGCAGGCACAGAATGCCGACGTCATCTGCCTGCAGGACACCCGTGCCTCCGCCTTTGAACTGGATGACCCAGCCTTCCAACTGGATGGCTACTTCCTTTATGCCTGCGATGCTGAAGTCCCTGCCCAAGGCGGCGTGGCTTTGTATTCGCGGTTGCAACCGAAGGCTGTCATCAGCGGTCTCGGTTTCGAGACGGCCGACCGCTACGGGCGCTACCTGCAAGCAGATTTCGACAAAGTCAGTATTGCCACCTTGCTGCTTCCTTCGGGGATGAACGGCGATGAGGACTTGAACCAGAAGTTCAAGCTCATGGACGACTTCGGCAAGTACCTGGACAAGCAGCGGCGTAAACGTCGCGAGTACATTTATTGTGGCTCGCTGTACGTTGCGCAGCAGAAGCTCGACATCAAGAACTGGCGCGACAGCCAGCAATCCCCGGGCTTCCTGGCGCCAGAACGCGCCTGGATGGACGAGATTGTCGGCAACATGGGCTATGTCGATGCCCTGCGCGAAGTCAGCCGCGAAGGCGACCAGTACAGCTGGTGGCCGGACAACGAACAGGCCGAGATGCTGAATCTGGGCTGGCGCTTCGATTACCAGCTGCTGACCCCGGGCCTGCGCCGCTTCGTACGCAGCGCACGCCTGCCGCGTCAGCCACGGTTCTCGCAGCACGCGCCGCTGATCGTCGACTACGACTGGACGCTGACCATCTAAGCGTCGATCCGTGAATGCAAAAAAGCCGACATTGCTGTCGGCTTTTTTGTGGGTAACTGCTTTTCAAATGTGGGAGCGGGCTTGCTCGCGAAGGCGTCGTGTCAGCCACCTACTCGTTGACGGATACACCGTCTTCGCGAGCAAGCCCGCTCCCACAAGGGAAATCGTCGCTGGTTATTATTTGATCAGTCGCCAGGTGAATGGATAACGGTAGGGAAAGCCTTCGTTCGCCTTCACCCCGGCAATGATCGTCAACACCAGCGCCCCGATCGCCAGCAGGCCCAGCAAGAAGAAGCCGATGATCAACACCATCAGCAGCAGGCAGATCGCGGCAGCAATCGCCACGGTGATCTGAAAATTCAGCGCTTCCTTGCCCTGAGCGTCGATGAACGGATCGGTTTCGCGCTTCATCTGCCACAGGATCAGCGGCCCGATCAGGTTGCCGAACGGAATCCAGATTCCCAGCAAGGCGGACAAGTGACAAAACATCGCCCATTGGCGAACCTCCTGGCTCGGCTTGGGCAGCAACTCTTGCTCATCACTCATCGCGTCCTCCTTGCGGGTTACGAACCTGCTCAGTCGGCCAGTGCGGCCTTTTGCAGTTCGAAGATTTCGTTCATGCCTTTCTTGGCCAGTTCCAGCATGGCGTTCAGCTCTTCAGGCTGGAACGGCGCGCCTTCGGCGGTGCCCTGAACTTCGATGAAGCCACCAGTGCTGGTCATCACCACGTTGAGGTCGGTCTCGGCGGCGGAATCTTCAAGATAGTCCAGATCCAGCACCGGCTCGCCCTGATACATACCGACCGACACGGCGCCGATCATTTGCTTGAGCGGGTCGCCGCCTTTCAGGCCGCCGCGCTTCTTGATCACTTTCAACGCATCGACCAGTGCCACCATCGCGCCGGTGATGGACGCGGTGCGGGTGCCGCCGTCAGCCTGGATCACGTCGCAGTCGACGTACAGGGTGACGTCGCCCAGCTTGGACATGTCCAGCGCAGCGCGCAGGGAACGACCGATCAAACGCTGGATTTCCAGAGTGCGGCCGCCCTGCTTGCCACGGCTCGCTTCACGCTGATTACGCTCGCCAGTGGCGCGCGGCAGCATGCCGTACTCGGCGGTCAACCAGCCCTGGCCTTGCCCTTTGAGGAAGCGCGGCACGCCGTTTTCGACGCTGACGGTGCAGATGACCTTGGTATCACCGAATTCGACCAGTACGGATCCCTCGGCGTGTTTGGTGTAGTTGCGGGTAATGCGGATCGAGCGAAGCTGATCGGCAGCGCGACCACTTGGACGTTTCATAGGGAATACCTGTACTGGGGACGGAAAACTGCCGAGCATTATAGAGCGCTGCACCGCGCCTGGGCACGGGTTAAAAATTCCGACCGTCGACCCAGAGGCCTGAAACGCGCATAACCGACGGCCTGCAGCCCTTTGTCACACCGTGTGTTTGGGCGCATCCGCCGCACTGCGCTACAATCCTGCGCCTTTGCTGCCAGTCGGCTTAAATTCATTGATATCGAGCCTGCGGAACATCCCTTCTGCGCCGATCTGCATTGCGAGGTCACCGCCATGGTGCACAGCATGACCGCCTTCGCCCGCGTCGAAAAAGCCGGCGTCCAGGGCACCCTGAGCTGGGAGCTGCGCTCGGTCAACAGCCGCTATCTCGAACCGCACCTGCGCCTGCCGGAGTCGTTCCGCGACCTTGAGGGCGCGGTGCGTGAAGCCCTGCGTCAGGGCCTGTCGCGGGGCAAACTGGAATGCACCCTGCGCTTCACCGAAGAAAGCACCGGCAAACCGTTGCAGGTCGACCGCGAGCGCGCCGCGCAACTGGTCGCCGCCGCCGAAACCGTTGCCGGCCTGATCAAGAACCCGGCGGCGCTGAACCCGCTGGAAGTGCTGGCCTGGCCAGGCGTGCTGGTGGCCGACGCGACCGATCCGCAAGCCCTGAACGCCGAGGCGCTGGCCCTGTTCAATCAAGGCCTGAAAGAACTCAAGGCCGGCCGCGAGCGCGAAGGCGCGGAGCTGGCACGCCTGATCAACGAGCGCCTGACTTCAATTGAAGAGGATGTCGTGACCTTGCGCGAACTGGTGCCGCACATGCTCGCGACCCAGCGCCAGAAAGTCCTCGACCGCTTCACCGACATGAAGGCCGAACTGGATCCGCAGCGTCTGGAACAGGAAATGGTCATCCTCGCGCAAAAGAGCGATGTGGCCGAAGAACTGGATCGCCTGAGCACGCACATCATCGAAGTTCGCCGGGTGCTCAAGTCCGGCGGTGCCGCCGGCCGGCGCCTGGACTTCCTGATGCAGGAACTCAACCGCGAAGCCAACACACTGGGCTCCAAGGCCTTCGACCCGCGCAGCACCCAGGCCGCCGTCAACCTCAAGGTGTTGATCGAGCAGATGCGTGAACAAGTGCAGAATATTGAGTAAGGCAACAGACATGACCCACAGCACCGGCACCCTGTACATCATTTCCGCCCCATCGGGTGCGGGCAAGAGCAGCCTGGTCAAGGCTTTGACCGATGCCAATCCGGAGATCCGCGTCTCGATCTCCCATACCACCCGCGCCATGCGTCCGGGTGAAGTGGACGGCGTGAACTATCACTTCGTGACCCGCGAAGAGTTCGTGAAAATGGGCGAGCACGGCGACTTCCTCGAACGCGCCGAAGTCTTCGGCAACTTCTACGGCACCTCGCAAAGCCGCTTGCAGCAGACGCTGGACGAAGGTCACGACCTGATTCTGGAAATCGACTGGCAAGGCGCCGAGCAAGTGCGCAAGCTGATGCCGCAGGCACGCTCGATTTTCATCCTGCCGCCGTCGCTTCAGGCCCTGCACCAGCGCCTGACCAACCGCGGCCAGGACAGCGACGAGATCATCGACGGCCGGATGCGCGAAGCCGTCAGCGAGATGAGCCACTATGTCGAGTACGACTATCTGATCATCAACGACGATTTCGCCCATGCACTGGACGATCTGAAGGCGATTTTCCGCGCCAACCAGCTGCAACAGAAACGCCAGCAGGTACGTTTTGGCAAATTGCTGGCCGAACTGCTGGGTTAATCAGCACTTCCCAAAACCGCTGCAAGCGCTTTACATTGGTGCTTGCAGCGCGTTGAAGGGTCTGGTCAAAAAATCAGCGCTTCCCTAATCGCTGGTGATTTTTTAAACTGCTCAGTCCGCTCGCCCAACCGGGCAGCGCGCATATTGCATTCGCTCCGAGGAATACCATGGCCCGCGTAACCGTTGAAGACTGCCTAGAACACGTGGAAAACCGCTTTGAGCTGGTCATGCTCTCTACCAAGCGTGCCCGTCAACTGGCCACCGGCGGCAAAGAGCCACTGGTCCAGTGGGAAAACGACAAGCCGACCGTTGTCGCCCTGCGTGAAATCGCAGAAGGCCTGATGAGCTACGAGTTCATCGCCGAGCAGGAAATTGTCCATGAAGACCCGGTCTTCGCTGCGTTCGAGGACGAGTCCAACGAGGCCGTCTAAGCCTATGCCTGGTCGACGTAGCACGGCGCGGGAACACAGCCTACGGCAGGAGTCATCATGCCGAGCATAGACGCCCTCGCCGATCGCTTATCGACCTACCTCGGCAACGACCAGGTCAACCTGGTCCGCCGAGCGTATTTCTACGCCGAACAAGCCCATGACGGTCAGCGCCGTCGCAGCGGCGAGGCGTACGTCACGCATCCTCTTGCGGTGGCGAATATTCTTGCCGACATGCACATGGATCATCAGAGCCTGATGGCCGCGATGCTGCATGACGTGATCGAAGACACCGGTATCGCCAAAGAGGCGCTGCAAGCGCAGTTCGGTGAAACCGTGGCCGAACTGGTCGACGGGGTCAGCAAACTGACCCAGATGAACTTCGAGACCAAGGCCGAAGCCCAGGCCGAAAACTTCCAGAAAATGGCCATGGCCATGGCGCGCGACATTCGCGTGATCCTGGTCAAACTCGCCGACCGCCTGCACAACATGCGCACGCTGGAAGTGCTGTCCGGGGAAAAACGCCGCCGGATCGCCAAGGAAACCCTCGAAATCTACGCGCCCATCGCCAACCGGCTGGGCATGCACGCGATTCGTATCGAATTCGAAGACCTCGGCTTCAAGGCGATGCACCCGATGCGTTCCGCGCGGATCTACCAGGCGGTCAAGCGCGCCCGGGGCAACCGCAAGGAAATCGTCAACAAGATCGAAGAGTCCCTCGGCCACTGCCTCGCGATCGACGGCATTCAGGGCGAAGTCAGCGGGCGCCAGAAACACCTCTACGGCATCTACAAGAAAATGCGCGGCAAGCGTCGGGCCTTCAACGAGATCATGGACGTCTATGCGTTCCGGATCATCGTCGACAAGGTCGATACCTGCTATCGCGTGCTGGGTGCTGTGCATAATTTGTACAAACCGTTGCCGGGGCGCTTCAAGGATTACATCGCGATCCCCAAGGCCAACGGCTATCAGTCGCTGCACACCACACTGTTCGGCATGCACGGCGTGCCGATCGAGATCCAGATCCGCACCCGCGAAATGGAAGAGATGGCCAACAACGGCATTGCCGCCCATTGGCTGTACAAATCCAGCGGTGACGAGCAGCCGAAAGGCACTCACGCCCGCGCCCGTCAGTGGGTCAAAGGTGTGCTGGAAATGCAGCAACGTGCCGGCAACTCGCTGGAATTCATCGAGAGCGTGAAGATCGACCTGTTCCCGGACGAGGTCTACGTGTTCACGCCCAAAGGCCGGATCATGGAGCTGCCCAAAGGCTCCACGGCGGTCGACTTTGCCTATGCGGTGCACACCGACGTCGGCAACAGCTGCATTGCCTGCCGGATCAACCGCCGTCTCGCACCGCTGTCCGAGCCGCTGCAAAGCGGTTCCACGGTCGAGATCGTCAGCGCGCCAGGCGCGCGGCCAAATCCGGCGTGGCTCAACTTCGTGGTCACCGGCAAGGCACGCACGCACATCCGCCACGCGCTGAAACTGCAACGCCGCTCCGAGTCCATCAGCCTCGGCGAACGCCTGCTGAACAAGGTGCTCAACGGTTTCGACAGCTCGCTGGAGAAGATCCCGGCCGAGCGCGTCACGGCCATGCTTACCGAGTACCGCCTCGAACTGATCGAAGATTTGCTCGAAGACATCGGCCTCGGCAATCGCATGGCCTATGTCGTGGCGCGCCGTCTGCTCGGCGAAGGTGAACAGTTGCCAAGTCCGGAAGGTCCGCTGGCGATTCGCGGCACCGAAGGTCTGGTGCTCAGTTACGCCAAGTGCTGCACGCCGATCCCGGGTGACCCGATTGTCGGCCATCTGTCGGCGGGCAAAGGCATGGTCGTGCACTTGGACAACTGCCGCAACATCAGCGAAATCCGGCACAACCCGGAAAAATGCATCCAGCTCTCGTGGGCCAAGGATGTAACCGGCGAATTCAACGTCGAGCTGCGCGTCGAACTGGAACACCAACGCGGCCTGATCGCCCTGCTGGCCAGCAGCGTCAACGCGGCCGACGGCAATATCGAGAAAATCAGCATGGACGAGCGCGATGGCCGCATCAGCGTCGTCCAGCTGGTGGTCAGCGTCCACGACCGTGTGCACCTGGCCCGCGTGATCAAGAAACTGCGCGCCCTGACCGGGGTCATCCGCATCACCCGCATGCGTGCCTAACTCACACCTAACAAGGAGTCATACATGACCAAGACTGTTATCACCAGCGACAAGGCCCCAGCCGCCATCGGTACCTACTCCCAGGCGATCAAGGCCGGCAACACTGTCTACATGTCGGGCCAGATTCCTCTGGACCCAAAAACCATGGAACTGGTTGAAGGCTTCGAAGCCCAGACCGTCCAGGTGTTCGAGAACCTCAAAGCCGTAGCCGAAGCTGCCGGCGGTTCGTTCAAGGACATCGTCAAGCTGAACATCTTCCTCACCGACCTGAGCCACTTCGCCAAGGTCAACGAGATCATGGGCAAGTACTTCGACCAGCCGTACCCGGCCCGCGCCGCCATCGGCGTTGCTGCCCTGCCGAAGGGTTCGCAAGTCGAAATGGATGCCATCCTGGTCATCGAGTAATGCACACGGCGCAGCCCTCACACGCTGCGCCGACTGCTCTGCGGTAAAGAAAAGGTTTTGAAAGGATTCCACCATGCGCAAAGCGCTTGCTCTCTCGCTGCTCGCCATTTTCCTCGGCGGCTGTGCCAGCGACCCCGCCGACCGTGACATCAGCGGCACCTGGATCAACCAGGTGGCGATCGATGCTGCTGCCAAGGGCGGCCCCCTGCGCGAAGCGCTTCAGGCCTATGGCCCGAACCTGGAGTGGGACGTCAACACCAAGGCCGGTCAGGCCCGCTACACCAACGGTTTCGAGAACGTCGAAGGACGGCTGCAGGGCGAACAGTCCGGCGCCTGGAAAGTCGACTTCTATGGCAGCTCCGGCAGTGAGCTGAAACGTGACGGCGGCCGGATGAAACAAGCCGCCACCGAGAACGAACCCGACCAGTTGTTCGACCGCGCACAAATCCCCGTGCCGGAAGGTGCGCCAATCGGCGCCAGCTTCGAGCGCGCACTGTATTCGGCCTACCTGGGCGGCAGCTGGAAAATTGCCAGCGGCGACGGCGAAGGCGGCACCGTGCAGTTCCAGGCCGACGGCCAGGTGTCCGGTCTGCCCGGCGCCGACCGCTATGCCCTGTGCCTGGCAGGCGACTGTGCCTCGATGAACAGCGACCACGACAGCATGTGGCTGCAACTCAACGGCCAGGGCAACAACTGGATCTTTGCCCGCAAAGGCAAGGCGCTGGAGATTTTCCAGGCAGTGAATACCGCACTGGCGGATGAAATGCCGCAGTTCACCCCGGGTGAACGCAAGTGGTTGCTTGAGAAGCAGTAACCGCGCCTGAGAGCAATACGTAACCCTGTGGGAGCGGGCTTGCTCGCGAAGGGGGTGTGTCAGTCGACATCAACGTTGCCTGACACACCCTCTTCGCGAGCAAGCCCGCTCCCACAGTGGTTTGTGGCGTTAGAAGGTCAGCATTTGCCTTCAAGAATCGCCGCATAGCCTTCGCGGTAACTCGGATACTTCGGCGTCCAGCCCAGCGCCTTCGCCCGGGCATTGCTGCAGCGCTTGCTGCCGGTGCGACGTACGCTGGCGTCTTCCGCCCAATCGGTAACCCCCAGATACTCGCGCAGCCAGGCAACCACTTCGGCCAAGGGTGCGGGCGCATCGTCCACACCGATATAAACATCCTGCAACGGCTTGCCCTGATGAGCCGCCTCCAGCAGAAACGCCATCAGACCTGCCGCGTCATCGGCGTGAATGCGATTGCCGTACAGCGGCGGCTCGACCGCCACCCGATAACCGCGACGCACCTGGGTCAACAGCCATTCACGACCCGGGCCGTAAATGCCGGTCAGACGCACAATGCTCGCCGGGATGCCGCTGTTCAGCGCCACTTGCTCGGCCTCAAGCATCAGTCGCCCGGAATAGCCGCTGGCGACAGTCTCTGAGTTCTCGTCGACCCACTCCCCTTCCTGCTGCCCGTACACACTGCTGCTGGAAACGAACAGCAGCCGCTCAGGGGTCTGCCCATAGTCGTCCAGCCAGCTCAGCACGTTCTGCAAACCCTGCACGTAAGCCGCACGATAACCGGCCTCATCGTGATCGGTTGCCGCTGCGCAATACACCAGGTAATCCACCGCCCCGACCGGCCAGGTCTCTGGGCAATCTTCCTTGAACAAGTCACCGGCCACGCCGATGACGCCGTCCGGCAAACGCGAAACATCACGGCGCAGACCATGCACCTCCCAGCCGGCGGCCAACAATTGCGTAGCCAGACGACTGCCGACGTCACCACAACCGGCAATCAAAACAGAAGGCGCAGACATCAAAAAACTCCCAAACGAAAGGAACAGACTAGCCCTCGCAAAGGACGAACGGCTAGCAATGAAGGAAAAAAAGAAACTCTATTACTTTTGTTAACAAGAATTACTTGCAATAATGCACCCCACTTTTGTTCTCGGCCTCACGAGGCCTGGAAGAGCATCACCGTTTTTCTACCTCAGGTCCGGCCAGCATGACACGTAATCAAATCCCCGCTTCGCCAACCAAACGACCTCGCGCCTTCAGCGCGGTGGCGGCCCTGCTGCTCAGCCTGATGCTGGCACCGACCGCTGCTTTCGCTGACGCACAAGCGCCAGCCGCTCCGGCTGCCACCGAACAGCACGCCCCTGCTGCCGCCGCGCCAGCCGCCACCGACCCGGTACAGGCTGTAGACGCCAGCGCAGCAGACGCGCCTGAAGTGCTCGAACCTGACAACACCCTGGGCATGGCGCACGACCTGTCGCCCTGGGGCATGTACCAGAACGCCGACATCATCGTGAAAATCGTGATGATCGGTCTGGCCATCGCTTCCATCATCACCTGGACCATCTGGATCGCCAAAGGCTTCGAGCTGATGGGCGCCAAGCGTCGTCTGCGGGGTGAAATCGCTGCGCTGAAGAAAGCCGCGACCCTCAAGGAAGCCAGCGCCACCGCAGCTAAAGAAGGCACCCTGGCCAACCTGCTGGTGCACGACGCGCTCGAAGAGATGCGCCTGTCGGTCAACAGCCGCGAGAAAGAGGGCATCAAGGAGCGCGTCAGCTTCCGTCTTGAGCGTCTGGTCGCTGCCTGTGGCCGTAACATGAGCAGCGGCACCGGCGTCCTCGCCACCATCGGTTCCACCGCGCCGTTCGTCGGCCTGTTCGGTACCGTGTGGGGCATCATGAACAGCTTCATCGGCATCGCTAAGACCCAGACCACCAACCTCGCCGTCGTGGCGCCGGGCATTGCCGAAGCGCTGCTCGCGACCGCTCTGGGTCTGGTTGCTGCGATTCCTGCGGTGGTCATCTACAACGTGTTCGCCCGCTCCATCGCCGGCTACAAGGCGCAGGTGTCCGACGCTTCGGCGCAGGTTCTGCTGCTGGTCAGCCGTGACCTCGATCACCAGCCTGAGCGCAGCAGCTCGCAACCACACATGGTGAAAGTGGGGTAATCGGCCATGGGCCTGCATTTGAAAGAAGGCGCAGACGACGATCTGGCCGAGAACCACGAAATCAACGTCACGCCGTTCATCGACGTGATGCTGGTACTGCTGATCATCTTCATGGTGGCCGCGCCGCTGGCCACCGTGGACATCAAAGTCGACCTGCCGGCCTCGACCGCCAAACCGGCGCCGCGCCCGGAGAAACCGGTGTTCCTCAGCGTAAAAGCTGATCAGCGTCTGTACATCGGCGACGACGAAGTCAACGCCGAAACCCTCGGTGCCGTCCTCGACGCCAAGACCCAGGGCAAGAAAGACACCACCATCTTCTTCCAGGCCGACAAGGGCGTGGACTACGGCGACTTGATGAGCGTGATGGATAAATTGCGCTCGGCCGGTTACCTGAAGGTCGGTCTGGTGGGCCTCGAGAGCGCAGCCAAGAAATGATCACGACGCGCCATAAGCTGACGCGTTACAGCGGTAGCCTGGCCGTGGTGCTGGGCGTTCACGCGCTGGCCATCGCGCTGGCGCTGAACTGGACCGCCCGCCCGCCCATCGAACTGCCGCCGCAGGCAATGGTGGTCGAGCTGGCACCGGTTCCGGCCCCGCCACCGCCTGCTCCGCCGAAAGTCGTCACACCGCCGCAGCCACCGGCTCCGGTTGAAGAGCTGCCGATTCCGAAACTGGCTGAAGCACCCAAGGCCGAGATTGCCGTACCGAAGCCGAAACCCAAGCCAAAGCCGAAACCGCAGCCACCCAAACCGGTCGAGAAAAAACCGGAACCCGTGAAGGAAAAACCTTCCGAGGAAAAACCGGCCGACACGCAACCGACCCAGGCACCGACGGAGAAATCCGCCCAGCCGGCACCGGGCCCGTCGCCCGCACAATTGGCCGCCAAGGCCAGTTGGCAAGGCACCCTGCTCGCGCACTTGGCCAAGTACAAAAAGTACCCGCAAAGCGCACAGGCACGGGGCAAGGAAGGCCTGAACCGTCTGCGTTTCGTGGTGGATGCCGAAGGTAATGTGCTGTCGTTCGAACTGGTGGGCCGCTCCGGCAATGCTGATCTGGACCGGGCCACCCTGGAAATGATCCGCCGCGCCCAACCGCTGCCCAAGCCACCGGCGGACATGTTGACCAACGGCTCGATCGAAATTGTCGCGCCGTTTGTGTACTCCCTCGAGAGACGCCGCTGATCCAATGTGGGAGCGGGCTTGCTCGCGAAAGCGTCGTGTCAGTCGACATCAATGGTTCTGACACACCGCATTCGCGAGCAAGCCCGCTCCCACAGGGGTTATGTATCGACAGTGGGATCGAGAAGGCACCGAAAGGTGCCTTTTGCCTATCTGGCAACGGCAAACTCACATTGCCCGGTGTCGCATTCCTCACTCAGTCTGATAACGTGCGTCTATCGATTGCAGCCGTTATGCTTGGCCCGCAACTTCATGGACGCTTGCTATGACTCTCACAGAATTACGCTACATCGTTACCCTCGCCCAAGAGCAGCACTTCGGCCACGCCGCCGAGCGTTGCCACGTCAGTCAGCCGACCCTGTCGGTGGGCGTGAAAAAACTTGAAGACGAACTCGGTGTGCTGATTTTCGAGCGCAGTAAAAGCGCCGTGCGCCTGACCCCGGTCGGCGAAGGCATCGTCGCCCAGGCGCAGAAAGTCCTGGAGCAGGCCCAAGGCATCCGTGAACTGGCCCAGGCCGGCAAGAACCAGCTGACCGCCCCGCTGAAAGTCGGCGCGATCTACACCGTCGGCCCGTACCTGTTCCCCCACCTGATTCCACAACTGCACCGGGTCGCCCCGCAGATGCCGTTGTACATCGAAGAAAATTTCACCCACGTGCTGCGCGACAAACTGCGCAACGGCGAACTCGACGCGATCATCATCGCCCTGCCGTTCAACGAAGCCGACGTGCTGACCCTGCCGCTGTACGACGAGCCGTTCTACGTCTTGATGCCGGCCCAGCACCCGTGGACGCAAAAGGAATCCATCGACGCTGCCCTGCTCAACGACAAGAGCCTGCTGCTGCTCGGCGAAGGCCACTGCTTCCGCGACCAGGTGCTTGAGGCCTGCCCGACCCTGACCAAGGGCAACGATGGCGCCAAGCACACCACGGTGGAATCCAGCTCGCTGGAAACCATCCGCCACATGGTTGCGTCCGGTCTGGGCATCTCGATCCTGCCGCTGTCGGCGGTGGACAGCCACCACTACGCCCCGGGCGTGATCGAAGTACGTCCACTGTCGGCGCCGGTGCCGTTCCGCACCGTGGCGATTGCCTGGCGCGCGAGCTTCCCACGGCCGAAAGCCATCGAAATCCTAGCCGACTCCGTTCGCCTGTGCTCGGTGGCCAAGCCCGCCGCACCGGTCACGGCCGGTTAAGCCAGGGTCATGACCGAGCTGTCGCAAGTGTCAGTGACGGCACTCAAGGGTGTCGGCGAAGCCATGGCCGAGAAGCTGGCCAAGGTCGGCCTGGAGAATCTCCAGGACGTGCTGTTTCACCTGCCGCTGCGTTATCAGGATCGCACCCGCGTGGTGCCGATCGGCCACTTGCGACCGGGCCAGGACGCCGTGGTCGAAGGCACCGTCAGCGGTGCCGACGTGGTCATGGGCCGGCGCCGCAGCCTGGTGGTGCGCATGCAGGATGGCACCGGCGGGCTGAGCCTGCGCTTCTACCATTTCAGCAACGCGCAGAAAGAAGGCCTCAAGCGCGGCACGCGGATTCGCTGCTACGGCGAAGTACGGCCCGGCGCTTCGGGGCTGGAAATCTACCACCCGGAATACCGCGCCATCACCGGTGACGAACCGCCGCCCGTGGATGAAACCCTGACCCCGGTCTACCCGCTCACCGAAGGCCTGACCCAACAGCGCCTGCGCCAGTTGTGCATGCAGACCCTGACGCTGCTCAAGCCAAATACCCTGCCCGACTGGCTGCCGACCGAACTGGCCCGCGACTACCAACTGGCGCCGCTGGCCGATGCGATCCGCTACCTGCACAACCCGCCCGCCGACGCCGATGTCGATGAGCTGGCCCTCGGTCATCACTGGGCCCAGCATCGGCTGGCCTTCGAAGAGCTGCTGACCCATCAACTGTCGCAACAACGTCTGCGCGAAAGCATGCGTTCACTGCGCGCGCCAGCGATGCCGAAGGCGAAAAAACTGCCGCCGAAATACCTGGCCAACCTCGGCTTCAACCCGACCGGCGCCCAGCAACGCGTCGGCAACGAAATCGCCTACGACCTCAGCCAGCATGAACCGATGCTGCGGCTGATTCAGGGCGACGTTGGTGCGGGCAAAACCGTGGTCGCCGCCCTCGCGGCGCTGCAAGCACTGGAGGCCGGTTATCAGGTCGCACTGATGGCGCCGACCGAGATCCTTGCCGAGCAACACTTCATCACTTTCAAGCGCTGGCTCGAACCGCTGGGCATTGAAGTCGCGTGGCTGGCCGGCAAGCTCAAGGGCAAGAATCGCGTCACCGCGCTGGAACAGATCGCCAGCGGCACGCCGATGGTGGTCGGCACCCACGCGCTGTTTCAGGACGAAGTGCAGTTCAAAAATCTGGCACTGGTGATCATCGACGAACAACACCGTTTCGGCGTGCAGCAGCGTCTGGCGCTGCGGCAGAAAGGCGTCGGCGGGCGCATGTGCCCGCATCAACTGATCATGACCGCCACACCAATTCCACGCACCCTGGCGATGAGCGCCTACGCCGACCTCGACACCTCGATCCTCGACGAACTGCCGCCCGGTCGCACTCCGGTCAACACCGTGCTGGTCACCGACACCCGTCGCGTCGAAGTCATCGAACGGGTGCGCAGCGCCTGCGCCGAAGGGCGTCAGGCCTATTGGGTGTGCACCCTGATCGAAGAATCGGAAGAGCTGACCTGTCAGGCCGCCGAAACCACGTTCGAAGACCTCACCGCCGCCCTCGGCGAGCTGAAAGTCGGGCTGATCCACGGGCGCATGAAGCCCGCCGAAAAAGCGGCGGTCATGGCCGAATTCAAGGCCGGCAACCTGCAACTGCTGGTCGCCACCACCGTGATCGAAGTCGGCGTCGACGTGCCCAACGCCAGCCTGATGATCATTGAAAACCCCGAGCGCCTCGGCCTTGCACAATTGCACCAGTTGCGTGGCCGCGTTGGCCGGGGCAGCGCGGTCAGCCATTGCGTGCTGCTCTACCATCCGCCGCTGTCGCAGATCGGCCGCCAGCGCCTGGGCATCATGCGCGAGACCAACGACGGTTTTGTCATCGCCGAAAAAGACCTCGAACTGCGTGGCCCCGGCGAAATGCTCGGCACGCGTCAAACCGGTCTGCTGCAATTCAAGGTCGCCGACCTGATGCGCGACGCCGACCTGCTGCCCGCCGTACGCGATGCCGCGCAAGCTTTGCTAGAGCGCTGGCCGACTCACGTCAGCCCATTGCTCGACCGCTGGTTGCGCCACGGGCAGCAATACGGCCAAGTGTGAGCACCGTCGCAGTTTGTGCAGGATCGTTCCTACAGAGCTGGTTATACTCCTGCCATTGTTTCAAAAACGGATACACACCATGACCGAAGCCGCTCTCGCCCCCGAACTCCCGCACGCTCCGTCCGTCATTCGGCTGCTGCTGGGCAAGCTGGGCATCGCTTACGAAGAAGTGCTCGACCACCACGGCCTCAATGCTTCGCGCAAGGTACAAGCCGTATTGCTGGACGATGCTGTGGGCGCGCTGATGGTGCTGTTTCCGCAGAGCCAGTTGCTCGACCTCAATCGCCTCGCCGAACTCACTGGCCGACGTCTGACCGCCGTGTCCACCGAGCGCCTGGAAAAGATGCTCGGCAAACATAGCCTGAGCCTGCTGCCGGGCCTGCCGGCGCTGACCAGCTCGCCGTGTCTCTACGAAGAAAGCCTGCTGCGCGAACCGAAGCTGCTGATCAACTCCGGCGAGCCGGGCCTGCTGCTGGAAATCGCCAGCGAAGACTTCAAGAGCATGCTGACCAAGGCCAGCGCCGCCAATTTCGGCGAAGCCCTGAGCAGCATCCGCCCGAACCTCGACCGCCCGGACGATGACCGCGAGGAAATCACCCAGGCCGTGCAGGCGTTCACTGCACGCCGGATTCAGCAGCGTCTGGAAGCGACCATCGAGATTCCCCCGCTGGCCGAGACGGCGCAAAAAATTATCAAGTTGCGCGTCGACCCCAACGCCACCATCGATGACATCACCGGCGTGGTCGAAACCGACCCGGCGCTGGCTGCACAAGTGGTGAGCTGGGCCGCATCGCCGTACTACGCGTCGCCGGGCAAAATCCGTTCCGTGGAAGACGCGATCGTTCGCGTGCTCGGTTTCGATCTGGTGATCAACCTCGCCCTGGGCCTGGCCCTCGGCAAGACCCTGAGCCTGCCGAAAGACCACCCGCAACACACCACGCCTTACTGGCAGCAGTCGATCTACACCGCCGCCGTCATCGAAGGCCTGACCCGCGCCATGCCCCGCGCTCAGCGCCCGGAAGCCGGCCTGACGTATCTAGCCGGTCTGCTGCACAACTTCGGTTACCTGCTGCTGGCCCACGTGTTCCCGCCGCACTTCTCGCTGATCTGCCGTCACCTGGAGGTCAACCCGCACCTGTGCCACAGCTACATCGAGCAGCACCTGCTGGGTATCAGCCGCGAACAGATCGGCTCGTGGCTGATGCGCTACTGGGACATGCCCGATGAACTGGCCACCGCCCTGCGCTTCCAGCACGACCCGAGCTACGACGGCGCCTACGCCGAATACCCGAACCTCGTCTGCCTGGCCGTACGCCTGCTGCGCAGCCGCGGCATCGGCTCCGGCCCCGACGAAGACATCCCCGACGCCCTGCTCGAACGCGTCGGCCTGAGCCGCGACAAAGCCAACGACGTGGTCAGCAAAGTGCTTGAGGCAGAAGTCCTGCTGCGCGAACTGGCTTCGCAATTCAGCCAGGCTTAAAAACTTCGCGAGCAAGCTCGCTCCCACAAGGTTTCGGTGACCTCCTGTGGGAGCGAGCTTGCTCGCGAAGAATCCACCTCGCTCCAACTGGCTCAGCAAACTCTTGTGGCGAGGGAGCTTGCTCCCGCTCGACTGCGCAGCAGTCGCAAAACCAGCCAACAAAATATGCCTGACACAACAAGGCCTCAGGGTTTAGGGCCGCTCCGCAGCCCAGCGGGAGCAAGCTCCCTCGCCACAAAAGCTCTTCTGATCAAGACTCGGCTCAAGCCTTAGGCTTGGCCTTCCTCGGCTTCAAATACTTCATCAATCCCTGAAACCACATCACCAGCGCCGGATTCCCCTTCAGCTGGATCGACTTGTCCTGAATCCCCTGCATAAACGCCAGTTGCTTGTTCTTCGCCTGCATCGTGGCAAAGGCATAACCCGCATCCTTGAACGCAATCGCAAACGCCGGCTCCGCCACCACCCCAGACTTGCTGGTAACGCGCTGATTCTTCACCACGAAATGCCGCGCCACTTTCCCGTCCAGCGTCTGCAGCTGAAACACCAGATCCTTGTCACCCAACTGCTGCTGGAACGCAGGATTTGTCCGGCTGGCCTTACCCATCAACAAACCCATCATCCACAGAAGAAAACGAAATTTCATGCGCACAGCCTCAAAAGGAAAATGAACGGCCGGGGCAGTGTAAGGGATTCAGACGATAACGCCACTATCTGCCTCTAATGGAA
The DNA here is from genome assembly GCF_025466205.1 of Pseudomonas sp. 13B_3.2_Bac1. NCBI lineage: Bacteria > Pseudomonadati > Pseudomonadota > Gammaproteobacteria > Pseudomonadales > Pseudomonadaceae > Pseudomonas > Pseudomonas sp. 13B_3.2_Bac1. The sequence goes on along the minus strand of NZ_JANLOG010000009.1, from coordinate 69,607 downwards.
GATGATGCAGACCATTTCCCGCACGATGACTGCCAAGTCACGCCTCAGCACTCCACTTCCTACACCTGTTGAAACACATCCCTGTAGGAGCTGCCGAAGGCTGCGATCTTTTGATCTTCGGGCCTGCAAACCTATGGGAAATTTCCTGCAAAGTGCCGGGATACCTATGAACTAGGCAGGTTGGCAGTTCGTCGATAGCCTCTGTGTGTCGCCGCCAAATCGGCGACTCGGACGTGCAAGTCCGGTTCAGGTGCACATTCGTTGATGGCATTTCGCCGAGCGTTTTCCTATGCTCGCGGATCGTTATGGCGGCTGTGCGTCGGAGACCTTCGGGTCTGCCGGCCACCTGGACCGGTCTTGCACACCAACGCACAGCTGCCACCTCTTTCGAAGTGCAAAGCGAATAGGTGTCGGCCTCACAACTCCAGGAAGCTGCACCATGATCAAACCAACACCCAATCCCCCCGAAACCCCAGACATATCGCCCTACGAATCGCTGGAATCCAAGAAATTCCACGAAGCCGCCGAACGCGCCCTCGACCACCATTTCAAACCGCGCACCGAATCCCAACCCAAACGCGAAACCGGCCTCTTCAGCCTCACCCCCGGCACCGACGCCGAAGCCCTGATGGCCAACGCCTCCGAAGACCTCCTGTCCATCAGCGCCATCGCCTGCGACCTCGCCGACGACCTCCACGGCTCCCGCCGCTCGGTTGCACTGGCCCTGAGCAGAATGGCGGATGGGGTGCGATTGATGGTGGAAGGGACGCTCGACCACATTGAAGTGCGGAACCTGGCAGCCAAGTCGTAGCGGGATTTACGGATGAAAAAAGGGGACGTTAAGTCCCCTTTCTGCACCTATCGGTAAAAAATCCAGACACAAAAAAACTGCCAATCAGGCAGCTTTTTCGAGAATCCGAAACCTTCAGCCGGCCAGTCGACCGACAGGCTCGAAATCACTGCCTTTGGACAGTGCGACATCCAGAAAGCGGCTGCGCTTACCGGAACGTTTGGCCAAAACCTCACGAGCTTCGGCCTGGAACCGGGCAGCCATCATAGGCTTGGGTTCATGTTTGGACTTTTTCATGGAAACCTCTCGGGTCTCGAAATTTGACTGGATAGTATTACCGCTCAACCCCAATAACAAGCCGGCCCGTCGGATCAAAGCCAAACCCTAAACTCTCATACAACGGTATAGCAGCGGCGGCTGGTTCTTGAACTTCAATTTCCGTACAACCTATTAAGATCGCGTAGTTTTCAATCGCGGTTAGCGCCAAAGCAGCCACGGTGCCTCGCAACGGATGAGATCTGTCCGGCTTGCCCTCCAGAATCACAATCTTGATGCACAGCTTGCTCTTGCGAGGTGAGGCATAACACAACCCACATAATTCCCGGTCGAACCAAAGCGAGACATCAAAGCCTCGGATGTCAGCCTGCTTCCATTGATGCACGTCATGCCATGGGTATAGCGTAGCCTCATCCCCCCACAGATCGGCGGCTTCGATGGCAGCAAGAGTAATGGGCTCATATCGAATTTGAGTTGTATCAATACCTCTGGTTATGAGGTTCTGGTTCTCGCGCGCCAGGGCTTCCGCTGCCTTACGCGCCTCAGATCGCCAGATCTGGTAGCGATACCCGTTCCCTCGATTCTTGGACATGGACAACCACTGGCAATTTTCAAGCTCGAGAGCGTAGCGGCGTTTGAAGGCTTTTGAACATCAACAGAAATACCCTGACATTGATTATCTGGACCGAGCAATTCACGGCCCTTTAGCCTCAGCCCACTTACGCCATCGTTCATCGGCAGGACGGGGTGAGATTGGTTACGCCGTAACGAGATTTGTGGATGAAAAAGGGGACGTTAGGTCCCCTTTCTTCAAGACTTTATCCCCACTGACAACCCGTCTCTGGAGAGGCCTCGATGCTGAAGTCTTCATCGAACGAATACTGTTTGCCGGATTTGTAATTCGTGTAACGCATCGAGTTCACCCGAGCACCTTGCGTTGCAATGACATACTGCCCCGTCACTGCACCGTCTGAAACTTCCACCCAAGTCGTCGTGAATTCGTAGGGGCCGTCCTCCGTCATGACGTATTCTTCGGTTCGGTGATGAACCAGAGCAATGGCGTTCTTCGACTTGCTATACCTGACACTTGCGCCGCTCCATTTGGCGGCCGCGTCGTAATAGGTTCTGAATTCAAAATCGATATTTTTGCCTTCCAGCGAGCGGAAGCACCTTACCTGTGTAGAAACTTCACTGTGCGCAGCCAGTGGCATTAGAAGAAGCACAGAAATAAACGCAGGCAAAAATTTCAAACCGAACATTCCTTTAGCGGTTTCATGAGGTATCAGAAAACACATCTACAGCAACTCAACGAGCGTTGATCACGCCTCGGGCGCCAAAGCGCGGCGCTCACCCACCCTCGCCGGGATCTTCGAAGCCTTCCCCGCTTCAGACATTCGCGATGAGTATTGCTTGTATGCCGCCACCGCCCGCTCTTTATCGTTCACGGCCCAATAACTGTCAGCGAGATTCAGGTAAGCAACCGTCCTGTTTGGGTGGTTGGCAATCACTGCATTGAGCAACTCAATCGACTCAGCGTAGTAACCCGCCTCGCCCAGTAAAAACCCAAGGTCGTTGGACCAGCCGGGACGCTGCGGGTAGTAGTACTTTGCGACGATATAGCTTTCCGGGGGACAAGTGTCATGCGAGCCGCCGCCCATCAACGCGTAGCTCATCGTATCCTTGAAGGAAGAGTCATCACCCTTTCGGTAGGCTGCCAGCGCCATATCCAGCAAATCAGCCGAATCGACGGTCATCAATTTCTTTCTCACGCCCTTAATACTGCCAGTACGAGCAACCTGCAGCTTCTGCAGCGCTTCACGCCCATCGAAAGAAGCGAGAGTGATGGGGCCCAATGTCTGCACCGGCAACTCCACTACGCTGACAAGCGACCGGTCACAGGAGTCGTTGTTCGCAACTTCCAGGAGAGCTTTCAGCTCAAACTGCTTTGAACCTCTGTTGAAGGCGAACAACAGGTTGAAGTTATAAACCGCGTTATCTTCTTCGCTGGTTACTAGCGCGATGTAATCCCCAGCCTCAACGAACGGCTGCTTGACCACAGCTTCCTCAGCCTGTGGATCAATGACGGTCATGACGCCAGGGCGACCTTTGAGTACATGGACGCTGAAGACACCCTGAAGCGCAGACGAGTACTGACTCTTGATCAGAGGCAGCGCCTTCGACGTATCGAGCAATATGTCCTCATCACGTGCCTGTACCGGCGCAATCAACAACCGGTTAGAGGCCTCGTCCGCGTCTCCTGCCAGAACGAATACGTTCTGCCGTGATGCATCACCCAGCAAACTCGCAGGAATTTCCTTGAGGACTTGCGGGGTAGAAAATGCGTAGGAAGTGGATAAAAGCCCAAGGCTCAACACGATAAAGCGGAAGAACATATTCACTGTTTCATTCCCTGAATTTCAGATCGCTCAACGACGCGTTGCGAAATCTTCTGCGCTTTGCCGGCGGCACTCATCGCGTCGCGGTACTCGCGGTAATACCGCTGCGCTTCCTCTTGCCGATCAAGTCGCCACAGCGAATCAGCCATGTTCAGCATCAGCACTGTGCGTTTGCCGACAGCTTCAACGCCTCGATAAAACTTCATTGCCAACTCATCGTTGCCGCCCTCGGCCAGATAAAAACCGAGGTCGTTGTAAGCCTGAACATTTTGCGCCGGGGGATGACACGCCATATAGGATTCCGGGCTTAAAAAGCTCAGGCTCCATTCGATGGACTCTGCTCGGGACTGCGCAGGCTTAATACTCGAAGAATTTTTCAGAAGGTCCTTTGGTGGCTTAGTCTCCAAGACAGGATTGAGTACCCCGCCCTCTTCAGAAACCCATTGATTACCCACCCATTTACCCTCACAAAACCGTTCGTAAGTCTCAGCAAGTACGCAACCGGTTTCCATCGAGATCACATCGCAATGTCCCTGTGATGTCGCTATTTCCTCGCCGTTCTCACCTATGACAACGCCGTACTCCACCGCAGTCGCCAGTAGAAATTTTTGGTCAGGGCTGAGCCAGTCAGGATACGCCTGCGCAGCAATGCCGGCATGGAACAAGGGGAACGTTTGTCCATTCGCGGTGAACCAGGCGGTCGTAGATTCCACGACGGGCGATGTCCATTTTTTTGTCTGGAACGTAACGGTGTTTCCGGCGGCTCCCACTATTGGCGGGTCAACGGCAAAGACATTGGCAGCGCTGAACAAACTGCCGATCATCAATACCCACTTAAGGCTGGCCATAGCTAATCCTTTTCGCCGTTAGCCGGCCTTTTGTTTTGTCAGGCACTTTGCATAGCCGTCCGCAAACTTGGCATCGAATGACAACGCCACCGGTTCATCCAACTCGGCCGAGGTGTTGAGCAATTCGTGGGTAGCCGGGGTGTATTTGATCCAGCCAATCGTGCCGGTGCCGTCGGTGTCGAAAAACAGCTGAGCGCGCACTACTTCACCGTCATCCTCATCGATCAGCAAATTGACCTTGTCCTTGCCGACATAACGAAACGGAAAATCGCTGCTCCTGACAAGCTCAGTAAGGTAGCCGTAGCAACTCCCTTCGCTGGCAGTCGCGGGCAGTGAATGAGATAAAAGCGAAAGCGCAATCAGCACCGACCGAATGAAAAACCGGTTCATCCACTCACTCCTCATCCATCGGCGACGATTCCACGTCGGTCATGCTCAGCAGTCGAAATTCATTGTTCACAAACTCGTAGTAACGATCCCGGTTACCACTTTCCAAAGCATTCCCCTGCGCATCTTCTTCACCGTCGAGCGTGATGCCGGACACGATGATCAAACGACTGCCGGGCTGGTAAACCATGCCGAACGTGCTGCCGTCGTAAGCATTGGGCAGACCGCCAACGACTTCCCCAGTCTGAGCGTCCAGCACTTCGCCGCAAATGGCGCTGCCGCCACAACCGAGCCTGTGCAGGATGTAATGGCCGGCGAAGTTGACCTTGCCTTTCAGGGCTTGCACCCGTGCCTGATCCATCATTGGGCTGCTGTTTTCTTGCGGCACCAGCTTATGGTTGGGGCCGGTGAAAACTGGCGTGACGGTGTAATCCTTGAAGGTTGGATCGGCCGCGAATGCCATGGACGCGGCAGCCGATATCAAGCTGCCAAGAAGAACCGAAAATCCTTTCACGCTGTAACTCCATCGATGCAATGCTGTTTGGGGATATTCATTCGAAGGCAATGCCGCGCACCGCTGTCTTAATTTGCTCGAACCCTTCGTTGCTGATCGCCAACGGGGCGGATGAACCCGATTCCGCCGAACCGATCAGCACGTCTTTGCCTCGCAGCAGGCAAAAAGCGATGCGGGTAATGTGCTGTCGTGATTTGTCGAGAAAACCGAAGATGAACCCCGAAGACTTCTTCCCGCCCCATTGCTCAAAGGTGTATTTGTCCGGATGACCCGCCATCGAATTGGGCACCCAGCCCTGATCGGTAAGGGTCGCCGGGCACCTGCGGTTGTTCTCGTCACGCAGGAGCTGCACCGCAATTGCGTCCTCCCCCGGAGGCTTCCAGTCGGTCAGAAGCGAGAAGTTCTCAGAGTTTTCACACATCAAACCGAACCACGGTTGGCTGAGGTTGCCGTGGCTCTCGAAATGCCAGTCAGCGCCACTCGACGTCTGCGCTTGCCACAAGCGAGGGGCCCTGGACGGTTTGGGCAGTTGTTCGGCCGCGACAAATACCGAATAGAAATCGTCGAATTTCAGCCATTGATCCTGCAGCAGCGGCATGGAGAACCGGCACGATTGCATGTCTACAACGGTCTCGACCGGGCCTTGGGCAATGGCCGATTGGCCCGTGGCATTGCCGATTTGAACGGTCGTTGCGGCAACCACATAGTCCGTTTGTGCAAGCGCGACCAAACCGAAGAGAAACCCTCGAAAGCCTCGAATATTCACTTCATATCCTTCGAATTGATCAATTCCAACTCTCCATCCCGATACAACACCTCACACCCCAACCACGCCGGATCCACCTGCGGCATCACCGCCGACGGCTTGCGCAACTCGCGCAACAACGTCGAACCATGGGACAACCGCCCGCCCATACGCGCAATCACCGCCCGCGCCGCTTGATAGTGTGCATGCCGCCCCGGATCGAGAGTGTCTTCGAGCAAGATGTCCTCGCCGAGAATGCCTTGCACCTGCCCCGGATAAATCATGAAACCGGTCGCCCGCTCCGCACCTTCGCGACCGTCCTGCCAGAAGCTCCCGTCACGAGTACGGATGTCGGGGTGCGGCGCGAACCAATGTTCGCGATCCGCCATGGGCATGGCGTGGTGCAGACGGAAGAAGATGCGCATCAGATTGTCGCGATACCACTCGCGCACTTGCAGGTAGTAACCACGCAGGCCCGGCAGGCCGGTCGAATGCGCGAGGCGGATCAGCCCGGACCATTGCGGGAATGACTGTAGCGGCAGTTCGCTCGACGCGGGTCGCGGGGTGGCCGGGTCGGTCTCCCACGGCAATCGATGCGGACTGTTTTCCAGATTGTCGTACGCGGTCGGCGGGCGGCCCAGCCAGTCGCCGCCACTGCTGGCCAGCGTCGTGGCGATGCACAGATTGCCTTGCACCACGAACACGTAGAACCGGGTGAACCAGTCCGCGAGTTGTTGGCCATTGGCACTTTGGGCGACCAGTTCGGCCAGCTCCCGATCGAAGCGCTGCAAACCGTTTTCAAGGTTCAGCAAATGGCCCCGAGCCTTGCGTTGCATACGCAAAAACAGCGGCAACGAACGCAGCATCTTCAGCGGTTGCCACGGCAGATGCGGCGTCGCACCACCAACTTCACCGGCGTAGTTATCGGCGCTGATGCCCCAGTCGGCCAACCGGGCAAGAAACAGGTCATTGTTGATGTAGGACGCGCCGCCGAACACAGCAGTGAACGGCTCGTTGTCCTGCAACACCCGCGCATCCCAGCGCGCCATGATCGCCGGGATACTCGCCGCCGCGCGGCGCTGGGCGTACTCCACCAGCACGCTCGGTTGCGGTGGGAGGATCTCGGCGATGTTCGCGGCGGTCAGGTGCCGGCGCCAGCCGTAGTCGCTGATCGGCCGGTATTGCAGCAGCCAGAGTTGCGAGCCGTCCCAGGCCCATTCGACGTCGCCGGGCACGTAGTGGAACACGCGCAACACGTCTTGCAGAAAGCGCCACAGCAGGTCTTCGGTCAAGCCGTGGGACGGCGTGAACGTGCCGCTACGCCACGCATCGCCGAGTCGCGAAAGCGTTGCTTGTGAGGGGCTGACGTGACCGTCGGCCAACGATTCGAGATGGCCTTCAACCCATTCCAGTTCTACCGAGAGATGGCGCACGAACGCGATCCCGGAAACTACCGGGGTGATGAAGCGCTGCACCACCACTTCCTCGACACCTTCGGCCGTGAGTTCGGCGATGCGTTTCGGCACATTGGCTTGCGGCTCGCGCAGATAGGTTGTGCTCAAACCGGCATTCGCCGAATCGGCCTGATCCTCGCCATAACTGGAGGAGCGCACCGCCCAGGTCACGTCGGGTTGGGCAGCGAGAAATGTTGGCAGACGCGGATCATTGCAATCGTTGAGCGTCAGCGCCGCCGGCACCGCTTGCCGGGCCAGTTCAGCCAGGCGCAAACGCCCGCCCTTGGTGTGCGCAACAAACCCGCGCTCGCCCGACTCCAGCCACTGTGCGAACTGCGCGGGCGAGTCGATCCACGGGTAATGGCCCCAACCGGGTTTGAGGCTGATAGTCAGATCAGCGCGAGCGAGAATCGCCGACCACGCCGCCGCTTGCTCGATGCCGAGCACAGCGTCCTGATCGCCCCAGACCAGCTCGATCGGATCGGTGATCCACTCCAGCAGCGGCAACGCAGTATCTGCGCGAATCACGTCCCAATGCGGCACGAACGCACGGCAACGCGCATAGCCGGCGCCCATGCGCTGGTACTGCGCGGGCGTCCAGGTCTGGTTGGAGAACTTGCGCGCGAACAGCGTGGGTTTGTTCGAGAGCAACCAGTGAATGGTCTTGCGAATCGGCAGCGGCGACATCAGCGCCGGCAACCGCCGCTGCCACAGAAACGCACCGACCGGCGCCAACAAAACGCTACGCGAAAAATGCCCCGGCCGACGTTGCAGCGCATGCAGCACCAGCAACGCGTTGACCCCGACCGCCATGATCGCGCTGCCCTTTTGCGTCATCGCCAACAAGGTCTGGGCGTAAGCCGCCAGATCCTCGCAGGGCGGCTGCGGGTTGGCGCCGAAGCCCGGCAGCTCCAGCGGCACCACCTCGTAACGCTGAAAGTGCGGCAGCGCGTCATCCCACCAATCGGCGGCGCTGCCGTTGCCGGCCAACAGGTACATCAGGGGCTTGCTCATGGGCGATCCTCAGGCCAGATCGCGCAGCGCGGCGTCAAGAGTCGGATAGCGGAACGTGTAGCCCGCCTCGCTCAAACGCTGCGGCACCACGCGCTGACCGTCGAAGAACAGCTGCGCCATCTCCCCTGCCATTGCACGCACTGGCGCGGCGGGAATATGGAACCACACCGGACGCTTGAGGACCTTGCCGGCCTGCTCGGCGAACGCTGCCTGACTGACCGTTTCCGGCGCCACCATGTTGTAGGTGCCGCGCAGACTGTCGTCATTGAAAGCCCTTGCGATCACCTGAAGCACATCATCGCGATGCACCCAACTCATGATCTGCCGACCATCGCCCATGCGCCCGCCGAAGCCCAATCGGAACGGCAGCAGCAACGGCGTCAACGCACCGCCCGGGCCGAAGACCACGCCGAGGCGTAGCACCACCTGACGCACGCCAAACTCAGTGGCCGGTTGCGCGGCGGCTTCCCAACGCGCGCAGAGTTCGGCCATGAAACCGTCGCCCTTGCTGGCGTGTTCATCGAGGCTTTCGCTGGCATCGCGCACGCCGTAGAAACCGATGGCTGAGGCTTGAATCCACAGCGGTGGTTTTTGCTTGGTGTTCTTCAGCCAGATCATCAGGGCTTCGGTGGTGCCGACTCGACTGGCGAGCAGTTGCGCCTGACGCTTGGGAGTCCAGCGTGGACCGGCGACGGGTGCGCCGGCGAGATTGATCACTACGTCGAAGGCTTCGTCGCGGCTGAGTTCGCTGAGCGAGTGCACACAGCGGACGCGGCCGTTGAATAAATTGGCGGCGTTCGACGGATCTCGCGTCAGGACGCTGATTGAATGACCGGCATCGAGCAGTTGGTTAACCAAGGCTTCACCGATAAACCCGGTGCCGCCGGTGATCAGTACGCGCTTGAAAGCGCCGCCAGCAAACGGACTGGATGAGCTCGGAGTCTTTACTGAAGGGGATTTTCGGCGGTCATGGCGATATAGCCAAACCAGCGGCGGCAACAACACCAGCAACGCAAAACCATCGAGCCACAGATGCGACCAGACCTGCCGTTGCGCTGAAAGCCACATGTCCTGCGGCGCCCATAACAGGATGCCGGCGATCAACCATCCCCACACTGCTGGGGCTTTCAAGCGATTACCCAAATGCACCAACGCGAGCATATACAGCGCATAACTTTGCAGCGTCGCGCCGAACAGCGCGAGCCACCAGACCTGTTGTTCGTGGCCGGCGGCGGGCACCGCATCGGCGCCCCAGAATGCGAGTTCCAGGGTGTGCAGGTAGCCGTCGAGTAATCCGGAATGACCGGCCCAGGTCAGGGTGAGGCCGGCGAGAATGTGCACGATTGAGGCGGCGTATAGCCAGAGTACTAACGCGGGGCGAAGGGAGATCGAGGGGGCTGGCATTCCGTGTCCTGAGCGCATTCCTTGGGGGTGGGGAGTTTAAAGGAAAATCGCAGTCGTCAGATGCTCAAGCATTAAACGTTTTAGCGTGAGGGATTCAGGCTCAACGCGTGCGAAAGCGCATCAAACATGCCCCCAAAACTCAGATGCAGCGACTAGCCTTGATCGGCGCGGTGCCTGACGATCCCAATCGCCCCACTTGAAGAGACCCAACTGATTACCTTTGTCAGCCGCCATTTGATAACAGGCTAACGCCCGAGACATACCCTTCGTTCTAAGCTCGCCACAACAAACCGTTTCACTGTGTTCTTCCTTGAGTCATTCAGGCTTTGCGTTTGGAGAACCGGGTGACGCATTGCTTGGGTATGTTCATTTCCCAGTAGGTGCTGAGCAACGCTTTACGCTTTTTGTCGACGCGCAAATTAACGAAACCATCGCCGCAATCCGGCTGCAATTCTTCGAAGGTGCCGGTTCTGGCTTGGTAAATGAACACCCGGTAGTAGTCGTAAGTACCCATGCCGTCATCAAGCTGCCAGATCGCGAAATCCTGTGCGCCGTCGAAATTGAAATCGTCGAACTGCATGTGGAGTTCGTTTACGGCTTCAAAATCGACCGTCCGCGACTCGTTATGCGTTTCGCCTTTAACCGCGACGTTCAGCGTGGAGCCTTTGAGAACCAGCGTTGCTTCAACGCCTTGGGTTGGGCTGAACGTAGCGGTTTCGGCTAGCGACGGGATCGTCCACAGCAGGCCCAGCAGTGATAACGCTAAAGTTTTGAAATGCATGTACTCGCCCTATTCCCACTTGCATCCGGACTCCGGAGAGGAGTCGATGCTGGTATTCATTCCGAAGCTGCACACCTTGCCGTTGGACTGCTTTGTGTAAGACATCGAGACGATCTGCGAGCCTTGTGTCATCAACTCATAAGTGCCCGTGACCTCGCCGTTGATGACTTCGGACCAAGTTCTGGTGTACTGCCAAGGCGCGTCCGGATCGAGGATTTCATTCTGAGAATCCGTCAACACAATGGAAATAGGCTCGCTGGATTTGGCGTACTTCACAAAACCACCGGACCATTTGCTGGCTTCGTCGTAGTAGGTCCGGAGTTCGAACTTTACCGGGCTCGATTGGGATAGTTCGAAGCAAAGTGATTCGGTGGTGACTGCGCTTTGAGCGCCTAAAGGAAATAGCGCAAAAAAGAGAAAGAAAAGTTTGTTCATGCTCATCCAAGTAGACGCTTTCGCGCCAATGCTCTGACTTGTCCGTTTCAACGTCTGTTCTTGTCCGGTGCCAAAGCCAATTGGCGAGCACGCTCTATCGTCGCGCGAATCAGGCAGGCATCGGACCACTCACCGAAAACTGATTTATGCAATTTCGGGTCGGCCTGGCACTCCGCATCTCGAAATTTCATCCAGGCTCTTTGAGTTTCCCTCAGTGCTTTCTGATCGCTTTCGTCCAGCCGGCTCATACGATCCCGAAATACAGAATTCAACAATGCATCCGCGTCAGGAACCATCAGATCAAGAACACCATTTCCCGAGGGAAACCACTCTACGTCCGCCAATGCCTGTTCGCTCTCATTGTTCCAATTGTAGAGGCCGTTTTCTTCGATCTTCAGTGTGGCGGATCGCTGATGGTGATTCGTCGGATCGCTTTCGCTGACCTCCGAGCGATAAACAATTTCCAAATAGATAGGATCGGTTGTGCGCTGAGGATCATTCAATAGCGTTTGCCGAACAATGGCCCGTTGCTTATCGCTCTCAGTGATCTCTATCGAAAAGCACGGATCCGGCCCAGGACGTTCTGCGGACGCCTTCCTCTCCAGGCATTGATTACGAACCGCCATTGAAGGGGTATCCGAACCGCCACCCACATCAACGACTCTGACAAGCAACCGGACTTCCGGGTCCTTGGAAAAGTCGGCCTGAAGGATGGTGGCAATCATCGTGCCCTCAGCCATGACCACAGGCGACAGTATTGAAAGTAAAAAAATGAGGCTGAATCTGAAAATATGCATTCCTTGGCGTCCGTAAAAAAGCACAGTGATCCGTTCAATTGTGAACGGGCCTGCGAAAGAAGATAGAGTCAGAACCGACAAACGGGCCAGATCTATTTAAGTTCTCAACCAAACTCAAAGCGATCGAGCGCAACAAATAAATCCGTCCCCTTTACCAATCACCGCACATACGCCTCGGTGGTGCCCATGCCGCCCAGGATCGAAACCTCCCTCGCGTCGCTATTTCGCCCGTTCAGCAACGCGTGCAGGCACTTTTCCGACTTTACCTTCCGCGATCATGGCGTCAGAGTATTTTTTGTAATATTTCGCAGCCTCGGAAGTTTCTTTCAAATTCCACAAAGAGTCCGCGATATTGAGCATCAGCACAGTCCGCTTACCAACTACTTCGATTCCCCGATAAATCCTCAGTGCGGACGAATCATCACCTGCTTGTGCTAGATAGAAACCGACATTGTTCAAGGCTTGGACGTTCTTACTGGCTGGGTAGCAACTCATATAAGATTCGACCCCCATGAATAGTTGGTCTTTTACAGCAAGTCCTCTCGCAGAAGCATTATTAATCGATTCCACTGACTTTATTAGATTGTTAGGAGAAATCGTTTCCAAGTTCGGCACAATCACCTCTCCCCCATCAGTCAACCAATTTCCCCCTTTCCAACTTCCAGAACACGCTTCAGCGGAGCGTGACAAAAGTACGCAACCAGTATCCATTGAAACCATATCGCAATAATTATTCTCGGTGGCAACCACCTCTTGCCCATTGCTCAACTCTCCAAATACAGTTCGCTGAACCAACGCATATTTTTTGCTGGGTGAAAGAGAATCAGAGTTAATACCTACGTCAACTGAAGCTTTGCTCCCACTATCGTATAAATCATAGCTTTCGTTCATCTTGGAGAAGGTAGCGCGCTTCCATACAGCGGCACCTTGATCCCAAGAAGAAAACTTGAGCATCGCACCATCGGCACTCGTCAAACTCGAATCTGCGGCATTACAAAAAGATCCAATTGAAAAAATTAGACACGTACCTATAAAAAATTTTGCCTTTAACATTTTCAAAGCCCTGCCTTTAAGTAAAAATGGGGACAGACCACGTTTTTCGGATCATTATTAAAACGTGGTCTGTCCCCATTTCATACTCTCAACAATCAGTATACAGTTAGGGGAAACATGAAAAAGCTATACTTTTTATTATCTCCGGCTTTCGATACCCAATCGCCTTTATAACCGTCACCATCTGCCTTCCCTACAAACAGAGCTCGCTGCTTTTTCCCATCTTCTGCGTACTCAGTTACATTCAATCCCGCCGCGTCTACACATCCTTCAAAAACAATCCTCTCTGAAGAAGGTTTATATTTATAACCGCCTTTACTAGAGCACGAATTCTTTTTTATATCGCCTATAAACCAAGCCTTCTCAGCAACCCTTCCAATATATGCTATCGCCACACCATCAGACTTAAGCTCGCAATTTGAATAACATGCCATCTGAAAAATATCGGGCTTATTAGAGTCGAAAAACAAATACGTAGCTGAACCGTCAATTTTTCCTGCTTTATAGACTGGAACCTTTATTGCGATATCCACCCCCATGGACGAATCTGGCGTTTCCTTTTTTAATTCGAGATTATCCTGAACAGCGTCACCACACAACGAACTTATTGCTGCATCACTAAATGTTTGACTCTTAGAAATTATTTGACTTTTTTCGCTAACACGGCACTCATACCCATACCAAGCAGGTATCGATGCAGGTGAAATAACTTGTGAAAAGCTGTAGACCCTATCGAGAGAAATTTTCTTGTCAACATAGGAAAATACAACCCAACTCCGGCTTTTAGATGATGAAAAATCCAAGTGCTCCAAGACATATTTTTCACCATATTTATAAAGCCAGTTAGAGCTCATCGCTCCCATATTCTCGGAGACTTCAGAAAATTTACTGCCTGTAGATGCCTCAACTAAAAACCCATTTTCATTGAGCAAAATTTCGCAATTTTCTGACTTTTCCTGGCCATCAGTACATGACCCATGCTTTGGGAAAAAAGGCTTAGCGCAGCTTATGGACGGCAATAAAATAGCTAAAATAAAAAATAATGTTTTCAACTTTTAATCCTCGTCAAAAGCGCTTCGAATTTTTGCGCATAAAAAGCAAATACATCTTTCCGGTCAGTACCATTGATAATTTTACGAGCCGAAACATAGTTTTTACTACCAGGCGACAAATGTGCTGCCAGTGTATTTCCAGTTGAGAACAAACCGTCACGCATGCCACCAAGCATAATTCTGGTCGCATACTCCAGATCCAACGCAAGGTCTGGGTTACCCGTAAAGTCAATACCCAAACCTGCGGAGAACTTCTCATAGTTTATCTTCCAAGTGATCTGGCTAAGCCCTCGCCCTCTATACTTGTAACCATCACCAATTTCAGTATTATGATTCAATCTCGCCATATTAGCGCGTCGCCCAGTTGGACCTGAACCGTAGTCAACCTCAGCATCCGCATAGGAAATTTTTTCGCTAACAGGTGCAAAAAATACTACCCTATTCCAGTCATAAGACTCAACCCTGATAGTTGCCAGCATGTAAGATAGATACACATCATTACATTCATCAAAATACTCTCCCCACAACTTCATCATCATGGAGAGCAATTTTTTAAGATTATCTTCTGACTCTTGATTTAGCGGATGCACCAATGAAACATGAGTGACATTATTGCTAGCGAACCAACCAAATACATGCTGATGCTCTTTTTTGTACTCCTCCACGAACTTTTCAATATTCAAGCAGCCGCAAGAATACTTCATGCAATTTGAAATCAAACCAACCGGATGAATATGCTGAACGCTAGCATCAGCAGTAATACCATGTTGTCCTATAAGCTTACCCCACCAACTTAGACGCTCAATCCTTGCTTTTTCCTCAAGCCAAGCCTTGTGAGGATCAGAATCACTATGGCCAATAATTTCATCCAGAGTATCCCAATTTTCTTTTTTATAGTCCCATTCATTTTCATATCGCGTCACCATCTGCGATATGGGTTGGGAGAACCACGGTTTGCCCAACGCCTCCGCAATTTCAGACGGCGCGAGTTTTTTATCTCCATTTCTGTCGAGAATTTTGTACAGCGTCTCGTTAACAGAACCCGCTAGGGCGGTCTCTACATTCGGCAGATACGACTCACGCTCTTGCTCATCGAGACTCTCTTGAGCATGCAGAAAAGCTGCTAGGTGGTCGACATTGCTTGTGGTTTCGTTAATAAAGGTGAATCCGTTCCACTCAAACGGAGAGTGCCGCGAGAGCACTGTATCGGGTTCTGCAAACCATCCATCAATTCCATTACCATTTTTGTCGCCTAACAAACCATCTAGGCGCCACCAATAGGTGGTGGAAGTCGATGTACCCATCACTACAGATTCTTTGATTTTCTTCTCCGCGGGTAGTGCTTCAAGCAGTCCAACGGGAATATAGAAGTCATAGCCCACTTTGTTGCCTGGATCTGCTGCTTTAGGAGGAGTCGCGGCATTCATATGTGGTGCATGAGTAACTAACCACGTATCTGCTGGTATCTTGACTATTGTTTTTTCAGCAGCGGGAAGGCCTACAGCCTTCTCTTTACTTTTACTAGTAAAAGATTCCACGTCCTCACAGCTGAAAACTTCCAGGTGTAATAAATTTTTCGGAGCGGCATCTGTATGGGTCTGATATTTCCCAACATGCCCCAACACCTCACCGGCCTTAATTTTGTAGGTCTGAGGCAGTGGAACCACCTGCCCAATAGGGGCATGTGGCTCGTTCTTGGCTTCCAAATCTTCAAGCCAAACAAATCCAGGCAATTTACCGTCACTACTAACCTCAATTGCTGGAATAGGCTGACCACCTACAATCTCAACTAGCTTTCGATACTGCCTCGCGGCTTGTTCATCGCTAATTCTGATTTGCGTACCCGCCGGTAATAACGCAATAGGTTGCCCACCGCTGGTCGCATCACGAACGTTAGCACCGCTCTTTTGGTTCGGAGGAGCGTCTTTTGCTTCCTCTCCTACCAGATAGCTGTCTCCCCCCAAATGCTTCATTTGCCCCTTAAATACCCATCCAGTATTGACAGGCAAGCTTGGGAACTCAGGAGTGACACTGACGACTTCCAGCCAGTTTTGGTTAGGTGGTCCCGGTTTGGTGAGTACCTTAGTGCCACGGGGTAGTACTGCCAAAATAGGTGTTTGAGACGAATTGCCTTCACGAACCCTAAGTCCCAATGATTTGGTTCGAAGATTTTCCTTTACTTGATAAAGGCCTTTCCCCCAGAAACCCGGAGGCTTAAGCGAAGGATTCGCTTTATAGGTTTCCCAATCAAGTAGGTGCATATAGAGACTGAAGAACGTCAGGCTTGGCCCAGTCGCAGCAGCCGTACCAGTAGCAGGAGCCGGCGTAGACGGTGCCGGTAACTCAAGTCGATGCTTAACCAGCACAAACCCCGTCGAATAAACCGAGTGCGTCGAGCCAAAATCAGAAGTCGGATATTTCTCGTCAATACGGTATGCGACGACTTCTCCATCAGCGATGCACCTGACCTCCGTCAGATCCTTCACCAACCCCGAAGCTTCATCGAAATGAACACCACCATGCCAAAGACCATTGGCCCCCAGCGGATAATAGCCATCCTTCGCTTTGGCTAACGCCTTGTAGAACTGCTGCGGATCGGTCGCTTCGGCCGTCCCTACTTTCAAGGGATACGACCATTTTTCTACTTTCTTGGTTGTCTCTGTCATTACCAATTACCTGAATTCTGATCCCTGGTGGCTTGGATTGCCGTCGATGTCTTACCCGGAAAAATTGAGCATGCGCTTCGGTTTGCGTTTGATCTTTTCCTCAGACGCATTCAACAACGCCTGATCCATCAAACTCCCCGCCTTATCCTTATCCGCCGCCCCCGGCAGTACCGGCGGTTTAATCCCGATGCCAGTCCCACTCCCCGGCGAGCCACCCGCATTAATCTTCACCACCGGCCCAACCACCGTCACACCACCGCCATCGAGCTTGATAAAGCTCCCACCCCCAAGAATCGTCAGCTCCGTCCCCGCCTCAATAACAATCTTGTCCCCAGCCTTGAGGTGAATCTCTTTGCCCACGCTGGTGAGCTGCGCCGTGCCCAGCTTCACATGCTGGTTCTGCCCAACCGTCAGGTGATCATCCAGCTTCGCTTCAACCTTGCGGTCGGAGATCGTGGTGCGGTGCTCTTCGGCCTTGAGCTCGGTGTAAGTGTTCTTCACCACGGTGTCGTGGCGTTCATTGCCGACACGAATCTTCTGGTCGTGCTCGATGTTTTCGTCCCAGTCACGCTGGGCGTGGATGTAGATCTGCTCCGCGCCTTTTTTGTCTTCAATGCGCAGTTCGTTATACCCACCACCACCCGGGGAGCTGAGGGTTTTGAAGACGCTGCGGGTTTTGTTTGCCGGCAGGGCGTACGGCACCGGGTTTTCCTTGTGGTACAGGCAGCCGGTGACGAGGGGTTGGTCGGGGTCGCCTTCGAGGAAGGTGACGAGGACTTCCATGCCGACGCGCGGGATGGAGATGGCGCCGTAGCGGTCGCCGGCCCAGGAGCTGGAGACGCGCAGCCAGCAGCTGGTTTTGTCGTCGGCCAGGCCTTCGCGGTCCCAGTGGAACTGGACTTTGATGCGGCCGTATTGGTCGCAGTGAATTTCTTCGCCTTTGGGGCCGGTGACCATGGCAGTCTGGCTGCCGAGCACGCGCGGTTTCGGGTGTTCGAGGGCCGGGCGGTAGAACACGTCCCACGGGGTGGCGAGGAAGGTGTTGCGGTAGCCCTGGTGGAAGTCGTCCTTGTTGTCGGTGGTGTCGCTGGTCACGCCTTCTTCGAGGACTTGCGGCTGTTTGCCTTCGTGGAAGATTTCGGTGAGCAGCCACAGGTCGTTCCACTCGCTGCGCGGGTGGTCGGACAGGGCCATGAAGTGGCCGCTGACCAGTTTGGTCTGGTCGCCGCGACCTTCGGCCTGGCGGTAGTCGGCGCGGTGGCGTTCGAGGGCACGCTGGCTGAGGAACTTGCCGCGCGCACGGTCGATGAAGCGGCCCGGGTAGTCGTAGTCTTCGAGATCCGGTTCAGTGCTCTCGCCATCCGGTTTGTACGCCGCTTCCATTTGCAGGCGCGGTTTTTCGAAGTCGTAGTCGCGGCGCGTGGTGCGGCTGGTGCGGGTTTCCAGGCGCAGCTTGAAGCCTTTGATCACCGGTTCTTCGGCGACCATGCCGCTGCCCTGTATGTAGGCAGTCGGCTGGCCGAGGTCGGGGAACACCGTCTGGTCGTCGCCGAACACCAGCAGGTGAGCTTTTTCGCTGTGCTGGAAGTGGTAGTGAATACCCTCCTCTTCGCACAGGCGCTGGACGAAGTGCAGGTCGGTTTCGTCATACTGCACGCAGTAGTCGCGATCCGCGCACGGCTGGCTCAGCTGGAAGCTGTAGGCGTTGCCCTTGATCCCGTGTTCGTCGAGGATCAGCGCGATGATTTTCGGCGCCGACATCTGCTGGTAGATGCGCTGGTTGGTGCGGTGATGCAGGTATTGCAGCTGAGGCACCAGCGAGACCTTGTAGCGGGTCAGGCGCTTGCCGGCATCGCCCTGGGCGACGCGGTAGATCTGGCCGTGAATGCCCGAGCCCTGTGGATCGAATGCGAGAAACGCCTGTTTGTGCAGGAGCTTTTCCAGGTCCAGATCGGGGTTTTCGCTGACCAGTTCGAGGTCGAAACGAAACGGCTGGCTGATGCCTTCTGTGCCGGTGAACCACAGCACTTGCAGGTCGCCCACGTAGTCTTCGACCTTGAGGCTGAAGTGGGTTTCGTTAGCTGGGTTGAACATAAAGCGCTCCCTGTTCGAATGTCGTCCGTTACGCCCGAAGTCGCAACCGTTGCAGCCAGGACGAAGTGGCGCCCAAGGCGTCACGCAATTGTTGGGCAGTGATGGTGCGTTCTGCCGCATTGAAGCTCAGCGCGGTTCGCAGCGCTGGCCAGCCGTGTTTCGGTAAGTTCGCCGGGGCTTGCAGCTCGCGCTCAAGGTGCTCGTCGCGGGCCTGGGTCGAGGGCAAGCGGCGGAACGGGTGTTTGCCGCTCGCCAGTTCATAGATCACGCAGGCCACGCCGTACACGTCCGCGCTGGCCGACAACGGTTGGCCCTCAAGCAGTTCGGGGGCGGCGTAGCCCGGGGTCCAGGCGTTGAAACGCTCGCGGCTCAGGTGTGGCAGACCGGGCAACACGCCCTCGTCTGCCTGGCCGAGACCGAAGTCGAACAGGCGCAGGCCGTCTTCGCTGAGCATGACATTGCTCGGTTTCATGTCACCGTGCAGCACGCCGCGACGGTGGGCGTAGGCCAGCGTGTCGAGCAGCGGCAGCGCGATGTCGCGCGTTTCTTTCCACGGCAGGCCGAGGGGCCGCTCGCAGAGCAATTTGTCCAGGGTCAGGCCACGCATGTATTCCATGGTGATGAAGGCCCGCTGGCAGTCGGTGTCGACTTCAAAGGTGTGCGCACGCACGACGTTGTCGTGGCGCAGGCGTCGGGTCAGGGCGAACTCGCTGTAGAGCAAGGCACTGGCGTCCGGCGATTCGGCAAATTCTTCGCTGAGGATTTTCAGCGCAATGTAAGGGTCGGGATCGCCGAACTGCTCGTGCAGCAGATCTCGCGCCCTGTAAACCGCACCCATGCCGCCCGCCCCGAGCAGACGCTCGAGGTGGTAGCGGCCGGCGAGTACGTCCGGCAGTGCACCGATGCTGGCCTTGGTCGGCGCCAGCAGCGGCTCTGCGTTGTTTGCCTTGGCGAAGGCGAAGTAGGTCAGGTTGCTGGCCTGCTCTTCGCTCATCAGCAAGTCATCGACTGAGGATTCGATTTCAGTCATTGGCGGATCACCACGGCAGTCAGGTTGTCCCGGGCGGCGCCCCGCAGGGCACCGTCGAACAGACGTTCCAGCGCCACATGCGGCGCGCTGAGGCTGAGGGCGTTGCCGAGGGCATCGCTGCTCAGGCCCTGATACAAACCATCGCTGCACAGCAAAAACGCATCGCCCGGATAGACCTCGAGTTCGAGGACATCCAGGGTCAGCTGTTCGGCGGCGCCGACGGCTCGGGTCAACGCCTGAGCCGCCGGATGCGCCGCCGCCTGTTCAACGCTCATCTGTTGTTCGTCGATCAGTTGCTGTTGCAGCGAATGGTCTTTGGACAGCTGATACAGCCGCTGCCCACGCCACATGTAGCAACGGCTGTCGCCGGCCCAGATGCAGGCCGCGCGACTGCCTTCCACCAACAGCGCCACGACGGTGCTGCCCATGATGCTGTCGTGGCGTCCGGCGGTGACCGTCAACTCCTGCCCCAAACGCCGATTCAACCAGTGCAGGCACTGGCGGATGGCTTTGAGGCGTTCGTCGAAGTCCTCGTGCTGCGGCAGTTCAGCCAGGCTGGCGACGATCAACTGGCTGGCGATGTCGCCACCCTGATGACCGCCCATGCCGTCCGCGACCACCCACAGCCCCTGCTGTGGCGAGTCGAGGAAGGCATCTTCGTTGCGCGCCCGCACCTTGCCCGGGTCGGTACGCGCCGCGCTGCGCCAGGGACTGGCCACCAGCATCAGAGCTGCACCGGCATACGGAAGGTGCGCAGCACGCCCATGTCGAACGGGTTCGGCGTGCGCTGGCTGGTCAGCAGGTAGTTGGCGCGCAGGCCACCCACGTCGGCTTTCAGCACCAGCACGTCGCGTCCGGTCAGGTACTCGGTCTGCATCAGGTCGAACAGACGGAACAGCGACCATGGGCCGGAGTTCTTCTCGATACCGATCGGACGCCCCGCCATCTTGTCCATCACCAGACTGGTGCGACCGTCTTCAGCATCGGTCGGCCACTTGAACGACACCGGCACAATCGGACCGTGACGGTACTCGATGGTCTTGTCACCGAACTTGAACTCGGAACGGCTCACCGCCGGATCGAGGGTGTACGGTTCCAGTTTGAACTGCACGGTCGGCTCGGCCGGGTTGATCGAGAAGAAGCTCTGGCGAATCGTCAGCGCCGCCGCCATCTGGTCGAGGTACATCTTCGATACCGGCAGGCTGTGACCGTCGACGCTGCGCATCCGGTAGTTGCCCGGATCACCGCTGACGAACGGACGCATGTAGCTGTCGAAGAAGCGGTCGACGGTGCCTTGAGCGCGGAAGAACTCGCGGAAGTCGCTGATCGCCACGTCGCTGGTGCTGCTGGCGCTGAACGGATAACGCTTGCTGATGGTTTTGCCATACACGCTGTACAGCTCGTTCTGATAACGGCCGTTCAGGTATTGGTAAGCGTCGTTGAGCACCAGGCGCCACGAGTCCTCGGCCAGCACGTTGAACCACACGCTCAGCGGACGCGGCAGGCGACCCGAGGCCGCACGCAGGTTGGTCAGCGCATCACGCTGGCCGCTCATGCGGGTTTTCGCCATTTCGAACGCGGCCTGTTCCGGCGTGCTGGAACGGGCCAGACCGGACAGTTGCAGTTGCAGGTCGTTGAGCGCGGTGAGGGCCGGGGTCAGGTCAGCGGCCGGGCCGTTGTTGTCATCGAGCAAACGATGCAGCGGCTCGAAGCGACGTTGCAGGGATTTCTTCGCGGTATCCGGGAGGCTCTTCGCCACGTTCAGCGCCGAAGCCTTGTCGGCGACAGCCGAGGCCAGTTTGCCGACCTTGCCCAGTTTGCCCTTCTGCCCTGCCAGTGCATCGGCGGCATCACCAGCTTCATCCACCGGATCGGCAGCCGCGGGGAAGCGCGTGTTCTCGCGCACTTCAGTCAGCAATGCCAGCACCGGCGAGTTGGCCGACGTCAGGCCCGCCAGTTGCTCGGCGCCTTCACCGGCGTCGCTGATCGGCGGCAAGGCCACCTGGCCAACGGCTTCGCTCCAGTAGTTGGCGTAGTCGCGGAAGTACAGTTGCTCCAGTTCGACCATCAAGCGACGCAAGTCCATGTCGCTGATGCCCGCACCTTCGCCCAGCACCCAGTTGTCACGCAGGATGTCGGTGACCAGCGCCGAACCCTGCACCGAGAAGTACTGCTGATAACCCTGCTGGGTGTAGAACCCCGGGATCACGTATTCGGTGCCGATGAACAGCGAACCCTGCGGGCCGAGGTGTTGGCTGAAACGGTACTCCGGCAGGTTGCGTGCCTGCTCGCGGAGCATGCGGTAGACCACGGTGGCCAGCGATTCGGCGCGCAGCACCTGACGTGCCTGAGTCACCAGTTGATCGTTCAGCGGGTAGATGAACGGCTGCTTCAGCAGGCGCTCAAGGTGGGTGTTCAGACCGTTCTGCACCGCAGTGTTGCCGGTGTAGCGCTGCGACCAGTCAGTGGCGACCCAGTCCTTGAGCCACGCCGCGTCGCGACGGTCCTTCATGTTCAGCATCAGGTACGCACGCAGGCTGTTGAGCAGCTTGTCGCGGTCCTTCATGTTGGCGCGGATCTGCCCTTCAAGGAGGGTCGCGACCCTTGGCAGCAATTGCGCTTCGAGCTCATGCTCGTAGGCTTGCCTGACCACCGGATTGACGTCTTCGCCCTGATACAGACCGCCACGTTCGTGGTACGAAACGTCGCCCTTCTTCGGGAACACCTGAGTCGCGGCGTAGCTGGTGTCGAGGGTTTTCAGCACGCCCATCGCATCATCACGCGGGGTCAGCGCTGAACGCTGCTGAGTCCAGTTCTGCGCCAGTGTGCGCAGGTTTTCCAGACGCTCATAGTTGGCCGAGAAACCACCGGCCCAGAGCATGCCGAACAGCGCCAGTGCCGCCAATGCGCCAACGTACAACGCACGCTGGCCCCAATGAATGCGGCTGCGCTCGCGCTTGTCCAGACCGGCCAGATCCGATTCCGGGAAGATCACCCGGCTGAGCAGATGATGGATGAAGCGCGAACGGCCGCTGCGCAGGGTCGGCAGCACACCGGCATTCATGCCCAGGTTGGCGCCGATGCCGGCGGTGGTCGCGTCCATTTCCTGCGTCAGATGCGGAGCGCTGGTCAGGTAGAAACCACGCAACAGCGTCGCACGCTGGTAGCGGTTGCCGGTGAACGCCATATCCACGAACAGGCACAGGCGCTCGCCGATCTGCCCCAGTTGATGCGGGAAGTCGAGGATGCGGCCACGGCGCTGGGTATCGCGCTCGGAGTGCATGCGCATGATCACCTGATTGTTCAGGCGCCGCAGCAGCTCTTCGAACTCGCCGCGCAGTACCGCGACGTCGGTGCCGACCTGATCCTTGCGGAAACTGGTCCCCAGCACCTGATCGCTTTCTTCGCGGGTCAGTTGATCGAAGAACTCGTCGAAACCGAGCAGCTTGTCTGCTTTGCTCAGCACCAGATACACCGGCACATCGACGTGCAGTTTCTGATAGACGTCTTGCAGACGACCGCGCACCTGGCGCGCCAGGGTGTCGATGTCCTGCTCGCTGCCACCGGTGAGGGATTCCACCGGAATGGTCACCAGCACACCGTTCAACGGACGCCCGCGACGACGCTTGCGCAGCAACTCGAGCAAGGTGGTCCAGGCGCTGCCGTCGACTTCCGCGTCCGGCTGTGTGGTGTAACGCCCGGCGGTGTCGATCAGCACACCGTGGTCGGCGAAGTACCAGTCGCAATGACGGGTGCCGAGGGTGTCGCGGGTCAGCTTGCGGTCGATCTTGTTGATCGGGAATTCCAGCCCGGAGAAGTCCAGCAGGCTGGTCTTGCCGGAAGCCTGCGGACCGATCAACAGGTACCACGGCAAGTCGTTGCGCCAGCGTTCGCTGCGGCCACGATACAGGCTCGAAGTCTTCAGGGTTTTCAGCGCGTCCTTGAAGCGCGCCTTCAACTCTTTCTGCTCTTCTTCGATCAGCTCATCACGACGAATGCGATCCTGACCGTCTTCGGTTTCTTCGACGGCTTTCTTGCGGATGCCCGCGCGCCAGCTGACGAAGACCATGGTCAGGCCCCAGATCAGGAACAGCACGCTGATGGTCAGCAGGCGCGAGGTCGCGCTCTCCCAGAACTTGTAGTCATCCACCGCCAACAACGGGCCGACGAACCACACCAGCAATGCCACAAACAGCACCAGCAGCAAGGTCCAGACCCAGGTCTTGCGCAGGAAGGCGCCGACTTTCTTGAAAAACTTTTTCATCACACGTCCCTGTTACGGCTGCGACTGCGGTTGAACCGCGGCCGGATCGATCGGCTGATAGGGTTGCAGAACGGTGTCGCGCTGCTCGCCCAGAACCCAGGCGAAGCCCGAATACATCACCACCAGGCAGACGAAAGTGAACAACACCACCATCCACGCCGGCACGATGCGCACCAGGTTGCGGCGCTGATCGTTGAGGCCTTCCCAGTGCGGCGACAACTCGCGCGGCACGTCGCCACGCAACTGGCGGATCTGCCGGTACAGGGCGTCGCGGATGCCTTCGAGTTCGAGCATGCCACGCGCCTGCACGCGGTACTTGCCCTCGAAACCGAGGGACAGGCACAGGTACATCAGCTCAAGCATCGGCAGGTGTTTGACCGGGTTCTTCGACAGGCGATCAAGCAGCTGGAAGAACTTCTCGCCACCGAAGGTCTCGTTGTGGAAGCTGCTGAGCAGGCTCATCTGCGACCACTCGCTTTCGTTGCCCCACGGTGTGGTCACGACAGCTTCGTCGACCACGGTGCAGAGCACGTAACGGGCGGCCATCACCTGACTGCTTTCGGCGCCGTTGTGCAACGCGCGCACTTCAAACAGCTTGAGCCCGGCGGTCAGGCGCTCGTTGAGCGCGTAGAGGTCTTCGCGGGTTTCGCTGTGCTTGAGGCGCACTACTTCCGAGAGCAGTTCGGACGACGCCGCCACCAGCGAATTGAGGCTGATGTTGAAGGCCTCCGCCGGGCGCAGGCGCGCGGCGTAGATCATCCGTTCTTCCAGTTGCTCGAAGCGCGGCGGCGCGGCGAAGTCGGTCAGCGGACTGGCTGCCGGTCCGTGGCCCTGACGATCGAGCAGGACGGTTTTGTCGTCCTGGTTGTAATCCGTTTCCTTGATCATGTCGGTCAGTTCCTGATGGCCCAGAATTTCAGTTCAAGCTCGGCGAATTCGCCGGACACGTGGAACGCGAAGCCGCCGGAGCGCTCGAGTTGCGCCAGGTCTTCGGAACTGAGTTCGAGGATGAAGTAGGTTTTGTTCGAGTGGAACGCGATCTGCCGCGGGGCCACCGGCAACGGTTTGACCTTGATCCCCGGCAGGTGCAGGTTGACCAGTTGGCGGATGCGCTCCACCGGGCCGACCTTGAGGTGCGCCGGCAAGCGGTGGCGCAGTTCTTCGGAGTCGCAGTTGGCACTTGCCGCCAGCACGAACGACGCCGAGCCGAGCAGTTTGTGGTCGTGCAACGGCGAAACGATGATCCCGTACTGACGCGCCTGCAGGATCAGTTCGATGGCGTGCTGTTCCAGCACCATCGACAGCACCTGACGAATCGCTTCCATCAGTTTGCGGAAGCTCGCGCCCTGATCGGCGTGGGAATAACGGCTGTCCAGACGCGGGCGCTTGCTGTCGCTGGAGAAGGTCGCCAGATCACCGAGCATGGTCAGCAGCGTGCGGTACAACTCTTCCGGGTGCACCTGCTCCAGACCGAGGTAATGGCGCAGCAGCAGTTCGGTGCGGTTGATCAGTTGCAGCATCATGAAGTCGCCGACTTCCGCACCGCCGACCTTGCCGTTGGAGCGAATCCGCTCGGCAATCGTGTCGCCACGGTGGTTGAGCATGCTGATGACTTCTTTCAGGCACGACAGCAGATAACTGGAAGCGTGGGCCTGAATGTAAGTCGGTACGAAATCCGGATCGAGGCTGATCACGCCGTCCGGCGTGGTGTCGAGCACGTCGCAGATCTTCAACTTCACGTAGGCCTGATCACTCTGCTGCTCGCCGAGCAACAGTTTGAAGTCCGGGCGGCCACAGCTGACCTGGCTGGCGGAATCGTCGCCGGCGTTGGAGTCAGCCACTTCGGCGTCATACGCGGTGTACCGCGCCAGCACGTCGGATTGCTCCGGACGGCGCGCTTCGATGTGGTTACCGGTGACCAACGGCAGCGCCAGGTAAATCGGCGTGTTGCCGGTGTTCGGCGGCACGTCCAGCGCCAGCGGCTCGGTGTTGCCGCCGAGTTCGAACAGGCTGCCGTCCGGCAGGATTCCCGACGCGGCACTGATCACCAGTTTGCCCATGTTGAGGAACTGCAGGTCGATCTCCAGATTGAGGAAACCCCAGGTGTAGCCACCCAGCAACTGGGTGCGGGTTTTCATCTGGTGATCGTAGTAGCGATCGTTGTGCTGGAAGTGCTGCGGCCGCAGCAGCATGCCTTCCTGCCAAATGACTTTATGGGTATTCATGATCAGTCATCCGCCTTGGCGAGCGCTTCATGGGTGTTGCGGATACCGGCCTGATCCAGGGTCAGATCGGCATCGGTCAGTTCCAGCGGCGTGACCTGCACGGTGTAGCGCCACTTGGTTTCCGGCAGATCGCGGTAGGCGGCAAGAACGCCGACGTAGCGGCTGCCCTCCTCCACGCTGAGCTTCATTTCCACGGTCTCACCCGGGCGCAGTTCGAGTTCTTCGCTGGCCACCAGATCCGGGTTGAGGGATTCCTTGGCGCGCTCGTAGAGGCTGAAGAAATCAGCGTTCTCGAAAGTCACCGGGTGCTTGAGTTCGAACAGGCGCACGACGATCGGCGACGGACGACCGTTGAGGTCCGGGTTGAGCTGATCGCTGCCGGTCAGCTTCAGATTGACTTTGGTCACTTTCGAGTACGGCGACAGCGACGAGCAACCGGCGAGCAGCACCAGTACGGTGAGCGCAGTCAGCGTCTTGAAAAAAGCGGTCGAGCGGCGAGACATGCGCATCATCCTTGGTGGTCGGTGTGGAGGGTGGAGATCAGGCGGATCTGTTCTTCGTAGGCCTGGGCGAAATCGCGGGCCAGCAGGCGCTCGCTCCAGTCATCGTCCTGACGCAGTGCCTGGTGGTAACGGCCGAACGCTCTCCAGCGCCCGCCCGACGTGGCGATCAACGGCTTGTTGTCGCGCTCGAAACGCAGGGTCAGTTGCTCCGGCGAGAAGTGCTCCAGGGTGCCGCGCACGGCGGCGCGGCTGGCGGTAAGCAGCGCGACCTGATGCGCTTGCAGATCGCGGAACGCACGGGAGATCGCCTGCTCGGCAGGGAGATGACCAGGCTTGTGCGGCTGCAACAGAATCTCCAGTGCTTCGCTCGGATCGACGGCGAATTTCAGCGGGTTCTTGTTGGTGCCTTGCACGGTGGTCTGGGCCAGACGCAGTTCGTTTTTCAGCTCCGAACGGGTGCGCAGGCTCTGCTGCAAACCGCCGATGCTCTGCCGCAGCAGACGCGCGGCGTTGAGTGCCAAAGCTTCGCGAGCGTCGTGATCCAGGCCTTTGACGTCAACGCCCAGCGCCGCGCCGAAATGCTCCCAGAAGCCTTCGCTCTGCCGCTCGACGACCTTCGGGGCCGGAGCTGGCTCGGGTTCAACCGGGGCGATCAGCTCCGGCACCATCAGGCTTTCCATGTCGATGCGTGCATAGTCGGCACGCTGACGGGAGTCTTCGGGCTTGGCGGTCGGGGCCAACAGTTCGTCGATTTCCGAATAGACGCGCTCTTGCTGCTCAATCGCGTTCAGCGGGTCCAGGTCGAGGAAGGCGTCGTCCGGAATGATGCTGCCGGCGGCACGCGGACGGCCGACTTCACCATCGAACGTCGCCGGGTCACGCACCAGCCGCGCACGAATCTCGAAGTCACCGAGCACGTAGGTGCTGCCGTGCTCGATGCGCACCGGTTCGCCCTTGTGCAGGCGTGCGCCGCTGTCGCCGTCCTGAACCCCGTTGCTGCTGGTGTCGGTGAGGAAAAACGTGCCTTCGCGGTAGCTGACAATCGCGTGGTGATTGGACAGATGACGCTTGCGATCAGGAATGATCCAGTCGCAGTCCTCGCCCCGCCCGATCACGCCGCCGGCCTGTTTGAAGGTCTTCTGGCACAACTCGGTGGGCACGAACTGCTTGGTGTTCAGCATTTCGAAAACCAATTCCATGTTTGATGCTCCTTGCGGTCACTTGCCGCGATTGACCGCTTGCGGATCACCCAACGGGCGATAGTCGTTGTCGTTGAATTTGTAATTGCCGCTACAGCCGCCAAGGCCGCATAGAACGACGAGGGTCAGCAGGACAGCGTGCCAGTGACGAACAGACATCAGAGGGTCTCCAGGGGTAGACAAAGCACAAAGCGCCGACCCTTGCGGGCGGCGCTGAAATTAATTCTTTGGGCGGTCTCGAAGGCTCTACATCGGGGCCTTGAGCCAGACCAGCGAGGCGCACGCACCTCTTGTGGCAAATGAGCAATTTGTGGCGAGGGAGCTTGCTCCCGCCGGGGTGCGCAGCAGCCCCAAAACCAGACACTGCGGTGCCTCAGGGAAACCGAGTTCATCGGGTTGCGACTGCTGCGCAGCCGAGCGGGACGGTGCGACGATTCGACAAGCTCCCTCGCCACAGGGGAATTCGCCTTCCAATAAGTGTTCACGTCAACCATCGAAGTCACCCAGGTTGATATTCAACCGCCCGAGGCGGTAGAGCAGCGTGCGGCGCGGCAGGCCCAGTTCGCGGGCAGCGAGGGTCTGGTTGCCGTCGTTCTTGCGCAGGCAGTCGAGCAACAAAGTGCGTTCGACTTTCTCCAGGCGTTCGCGCAGGTTCAGGCCGCTGTGGTCTTCGGGCATCGGTTCCATGCGCAGGGAGAAATGCTCGGCCAGCAATTCGCCGCCCTCGCACAACAGCACCGCGCGCTCGACCAATGCCTTGAGTTCCCGCACGTTGCCGGGGAAGGTGTAACCGGACAGGTGTTCAAGCGCCGCGTCGGACCAACGCACCGGGTCGCGCTGCAGGTAAGCGCAGGCCTTGTCGGCGAAGTGCCGGGCCAGATCGAGGATGTCGCCTTCGCGCTGACGCAGGGCCGGCAGTTCGATCGGGAACTGTGCCAGGCGGTAGTACAAGTCCTCGCGGAATTTGCCTTCGCTGACCAGCACCGCCAGGTCGCGGTGCGTCGCGGCGATGATGCGCACGTCGATCTTGTGCGTGTCGTTGGAACCCAGCGGGCGGATCTCGCCTTCCTGCAACACCCGCAGAATCTTCGCCTGCAGCGACAGCGGCATGTCACCGATTTCATCGAGCAACAAGGTGCCGCCGTTGGCCGCATCGAACAGTCCGGCGCGGTCGCGATCAGCGCCAGTGAAAGCGCCCTTGCGGTAGCCGAACAGCTCGCTTTCCAGCAGGTTTTCCGGGAACGCTGCGCAGTTCTGCACGATGAACGCCTGGGAGCGACGGGGACCGCAATCGTGAATCGCCCGCGCCACCACTTCCTTGCCGGTGCCGGTCTCGCCGCGCAACAGCACTGTGTACGGGCTGTGCAGGACTTTGCTGATCAGCGAGTGGGTCTGGCGCATCGCCGCGCTCTTGCCGATCAGGCCATAGCCGTTAAGACTCGGCACGCTACGACTCACTGGTGTCTCGACCCCGACCGGCTGACGCAGGCGTTGCAGCAAGTGCAACTGACCAAGGACGAACGAGCCGAGCTGGCCGAGGGAATCGGCAAAACCTTGCAGATCGACGTGACGGCGACTGGCGCACAGCAACAGGCCTTCTACTGCCTTCTGCTGATTGACCAGCGGCACGCACAGCAGCGATTGCCAGGCACCGGCGGTGGCCGGCAGGAAACTGGTTTCGTGCAGGCTGGCACCCAGATCATCCAGGCACACCACGCGGTTCTGGCACAGAGCGAATTGCAGCAGTTGCTCACCGTTGTAGTCCGCCGGCAGGCTGGTGGCGGCGCGCGGTTGCAGCGCGCCGTCGAGGCATTCGGCGTTCATCCCCAGGCAGGTGTGGGTGGCGTCGAGCAGGTACAGCTGGGTCAATTCGCAACCGCTCAGCTCGGCCAACCCGCGCACGAAGTCACCCAGCAGCGCAGCACCGTCCGCCGCGCGCGACAGGCTGGCGAACTGCGCCAGCAAGGCTTCGGCATAGACCAGTGGCTGCGGCACTTGAGTGAACATCACACCCACCTCAGGCGAACTCGCACGTCACGCTGGCGTTGCCGTCGAGCGTGGCATGCACACGCTTGAGGCTTTCACCGGTGGCCATCGCATCGAGCAAACGATCGGCTACCAGCGGCAGCACGTGCTGATCGAGCAGATGGTCGATCAGGCGCGCGCCGCTTTCGCTTTGCGTGCAACGCTCGGACAGGTGGTCGACGAGGTTCTGGCACCAGCTGAAATCCAGCTGACGACGGTTGAGGCGCTCGCCGAGACGACCGAGCTTGATCTCGATCAGCTCGCGCAGCACCGGGCCGCCGACCGGGTAGTACGGCACCACTTTCATCCGCGCCAGCAGCGCCGGTTTGAAGTGTTTGCTCAGCACCGGACGAATGGTTTCTTCCAGCAACTCGGCGGTCGGGCGCGCGCCGTTTTCGCAGAGGTCGCTGATCTTGTCGCTGCCGAGGTTCGAGGTCATCAGGATCAAAGTGTTGCGGAAGTCGATTTCGCGACCTTCGCCATCGTTGGCCACGCCCTTGTCGAAGATTTGGTAGAACAGGTTGAGTACGTCCGGATCGGCCTTCTCGACTTCATCGAGCAGCACCACCGAATACGGCTTCTGGCGCACCGCTTCGGTGAGCATGCCGCCCTCGCCATAACCGACGTAGCCCGGTGGCGCACCGATCAGACGCGAGACGGTGTGCTTCTCCTGGAACTCGGACATGTTGATGGTGGTGATGAAGCGGTCACCGCCGTACAGCAGGTCAGCCAGGGCCAGCGCGGTTTCGGTCTTGCCGACGCCGCTCGGGCCGACCAGCAGGAACACGCCGACCGGCGCGTCCGGTTTGTTCAGGCCTGCCGCCGTGGCGCGCATCGAGCGATCCAGAGCATGCACGGCTTGTTCCTGACCACGGATGCGCGTGCGCAGGTCGGTGGCGAAACTCGCGACCTTGGCGTTGTGTTCGCGGGCCAGTTGCGCCAGGGGCACGCCGGTCCAGGCGCTGATCACTTCGGCGACCAGACGCGGGCAGACTTCGAAGCTGACCAGACGCTCCTTGACCTGCGCAGCGGTCAGGGCGCTGTGGGTCTTATTCAGCTCGGCCTCCAGCGCTTCGACGCTCTGGCCTTCCTCGACCTCGGCAACGAGGGTTTCGATCACCGTGCCTTCGGCGTCTTCTTCAACGCTGACGGTCGGCTCGACAGCGGCAGCTTCACGGGCCTTGGCCAGTTGCTGACGCAGTTCCAGCAGGCGCTCGGCCAGCTGTTTCTGTTCGGTCCACAGGCTTTCCAGCGCGACCATTTCGCTTTCGGCTTCGTCCAGTCGCGCTTCCAACGCATCCAGCGCTTCGTGGTCAATCAGCAGACCAGCCTCGGCATCGCGGCGCAGAGCCTGACGTTGACGGCCACCTTCGGCCAATTCGCCACGCAGGCGTTCGAGGCTTTCCGGGGCGGCGGCGAGGCTGATGCGCACGCGGGCACAGGCGGTGTCGAGCACGTCGACAGCTTTGTCCGGCAGTTGGCGACCGGCCAGATAGCGGGCGGACAACTCGGCAGCGGAGACCACCGCGTCATCCCGCAGGTAGATGCCGTGGCTCTTCTCGTAGACCTGCGCCAGACCACGGAGAATGGTCACCGCTTCGCTGACAGTCGGCTCATGCAGTTGCACCGGTTGGAAGCGACGGGCCAGCGCCGGGTCCTTCTCGAAGTATTTCTTGTACTCGGCCCAGGTCGTGGCGGCGATGGTGCGCAGTTCGCCACGGGCCAGTGCCGGTTTCAGCAGGTTGGCCGCGTCGGAACCACCGGCATTGCCGCCAGCGCCGATCAGGGTGTGGGCTTCGTCGATGAACAGGATGATCGGTTTAGGCGAGGCTTTGACCTCGTCGATCACGCCTTTGAGACGCCGCTCGAATTCACCTTTGACGCTGGCGCCGGCCTGCAGCAGGCCCATGTCCAGCGACAACAGCTCGACGCCCTTGAGCACCTGCGGCACTTCACCAGCAGCGATGCGCGAGGCCAGGCCCTCAACGATGGCGGTTTTACCGACGCCGGCCTCACCGACCACGATCGGGTTGTTCTTGCGGCGACGGGCGAGAATGTCGACCATCTGCCGGATCGCGCCATCGCGGCACAGCACCGGGTCGAGTTTGCCGTCGCGGGCCTGTTGGGTCAGGTTGTGCGTGAAGCGCTGCAGCAGCGATTCGCCTTGCGCCGCCGGCTTGCCGTTGGCGGCCGGTTGCTCCTGTTGCGACAGGGCAAATTCCTTCAGGCGATCGATGTTCAGCTTGGCGAGCAGCGGCTGGTAACGGCTGCCGGCGTAACGCATCGGGTTGCGCAGCAGCGCGAGGATCAACGCGGCGTCTTCGACCTGGGTCTGGCCCAGTTCGAGGTTGGCCACCAGCAGCGCGTCTTGCAGCCACTGCACCAGTTCCGGGGCAAACACCGGGTTGCGCGAGGCGCTGTGTTCAACGCGAGATTGCAGCGCGGCGCTCAGTTCACCGGCGTCGACATCGGCATCCTGCAAAGCGCGGGACAGCAAGCCATTCTGACGTTCCAGCAGACCCAGCAGCAGGTCTTCGACGAGGATCTTGCTGCCGCCACGGGCCACGCAACGTTCAGCCGAACGCTCCAGATCGCGACGGGTTTCGGCGTCCAGCGCCTGGATGAGTTGTTGCAGGTCTACGTTGATCATGGCTCACGTCCTTAATGAATTTTGCTGCCCAGGGTGACCACGCCGTCTGCTTTTTCGCAGCCCAGCCAACTGGTCCACCCCAGGCGACAGTCGTTCTTCTCACCAATGCGCAGTTCGCGGATTTCTTCCGGGCGCAGCACCAGGCGAATGTCGTAATCGAGCGGGTCACGCAAGGTGAACCGCACCAGCGCGCACAGCGGCTGGTAACCGAAACCGATCGGCAGGAATTCGTGGAATCGCTCCCAGTCGAGTTCGGTGATGTGAATGCGGAATTTGCCGCTGCGGTCGCGCACCTGTTCGCCCAGCACCAGGTCTTCACCGAGCAGGCTGTTGGCACGGCCGAGGCGGTTGCGCTGCTCGTCGAGGATCTCCACGCGGCGCTCGATGCACTGCTCGATGACCAGGTCTTCGTGCTTGAAGTAGTAACGCAGCACGGCTTCGATCAGCGCCGCGGAGTGCGCGCGCAAGCTGAGCAAACCGAGGTACGGCAGCAGGCGTTTCCAGTTCAGTTCCTTGGCCTTGCGGATCTCGTCGCCACCCAGACCGATCAGGGCGAACAGCTGCGAGGAGAACGGGTCGATCGCGCCACTCTGGAAACTGGCGCGATAGCGGTACTTGCGCCAGATCGGCAGCATCAGCCGTTGCAGGCGATGGTGGAACAGGTCGAGGAAGTTGCGCGTCGGGTTGCCGTCCTCGCTGTCTCCCAAGGCCTGTTCGCCGTAGAACGCCGGCAGCGGCGAACCGGAGCCGACCAGGCCGATCAGGTTGAAACGCATGCGCGCGCGCATCTGCCCGTGCTCTTCGAAAAACTCCACGCGATCGACGTCGCTGCGCGGAAAGCCCAGGCTCGGGTTGGCCTGGAACTCCACCTGATCATACAAATCGTCTTCGCTGAGGTACGGGTGCGCCTCGCGCAGCCGGTCGATCACCAGCAGCACGGCCTGAAACAGCGAGTACTCGCGTATTACCTTGGTCAGCCCGCTTAAAGCAGGGGCTGCAGGCCCATACGTGGTGTCCATTGGTACACCTCTCCCTGTGTGCTTTTTACCCGCAGCTCGTGGTACGAATTGAGACTGGCGTAAAGCGCGAAAAACTCGTTAAGAACCGAAGCGAAAACGAACAGGTCGCCTTCGCCGATATACCCTTCCGGGTCGATGGTCAGTTCGGTGCGCAGACCGCGCACCGGCAAGCCACGGTGTAGCCGGTCGACGTGGTGGTGCTTGATGTGCTTGAGGCCGCCGAGCAGGCGTTTGCTGACCTTCTCCGCGTGCTGGTCGTAGTAGCGCGGCAGGTCGTAGGTTTCGAGAATCACCTTCAACGCGTTGACGTCGGCCAGCGACAGATAGTTGAGCGACATGTTGCTGATCAGCTTCCACAGGAAGTCACGGTTCAGCGGCGGCGCGAAACTCGAAGTGGCCGGGGTGATGTTGCGGAAACTCAAGAACTCCGGAGTCTCTTCGCAGGCCATGCAGATGTCGCCGAGCTTGAGCTTGCGCGGCAGGTTCTGGTTGGTGCACATCAGCTCGATCGACAGGGTTTCGTGGGCTTCGGTGTGGCGGATGCCGAAGCTCAGGTAGGTGTCGAGGCCGTCATGCAGCAACGATGAACGCTGGCGGATGCTGTAATGCGGACGGCTGTTGGGCACGTCGAAACTCGGGTCATGCTCGAAGGATTCGAACGGCACGTACTCCTGATAACCGAGGCCGCCGGGCTTCCAGCCGGTGACGGTTTCCACCGAGAACACGCCGCAGTTTTCCAGATCGTATTCCGCCGGCAGCAGCAGGTATTCATCCTGCTTGCCGTCGAGGCGGATCGGCAAGGCGTCGTGCGCGAACAGGTTGGCAATCGGCGTGCAGAACAGCTTCACGTTATCCAGCGTCGGACGCATGCGCATGATCCCGCTCTTGCGGATATCGAAGCGCAACTCCAGGCCGCGCATCTGCTTGAGAGTGTCTTCCGGCAGCGCCTTGAGGATGTCCAGACCGTTGACGTCGACGAACAGGAACTTGTCCTGGAAGGCGAAGTATTCCTGCAGGTAGCGATAGCCACGGAAAGTGTTCAGCGGATACGGGATCAACGCTTCTTCTTCGGCAAAGCCCACTGGCTTGACCCGGTCACCCGGAATCTTGAACGCCATCGGCTTGCCGGCCACGCCATCGATTGGCTTGCCAGCGCCGTCGAGCGGGATCAGCTCAATGCCTTCCAGGTTGCGCAGCAGGCTCAGGTAGAGCATCTGGCTGATGTAGCGTTCGCCGGCAAAGTGCAGGCGCAGTTTGCTCAACTCCAGCTCACCGAGGTGACCGTCGGCGCTCATCTCCAGACGCAGGCTGAGCAGCGAACCGTCGCCCTTCACCGAGTAGTTCAGCGCGGCCAGATCCAGCGGCAGGACTTCAGTCGGGTAGCAGGTGCGGAAACGGCAACGCACGTCTTCGATCGGTTTGCTTTCAATCGGCGTATCGCGCTCGACCAACAGCGCCGGCCCGGAACGCTTCAACGGATCGAACTGCAAAATGCTGAACGCCGGCAGCGGGCGCATGTAGTTCGGCCACAACAACTGCATCAGCGAATGGCTGAGCTCCGGCAGCTCGTCATCGAGCTTCTGCCGCAGCCGCCCGGTGAGGAACGCAAAGCCTTCCAGCAACCGCTCCACATCCGGATCCCGCCCGGCCTGGCCCAGGAACGGCGCCAACGCCGGACTACGCTCGGCGAAACGGCGGCCCAGTTGGCGCAGTGCGGTGAGTTCGCTTTGGTAGTAGTGGTTAAAGGACACGGGTTACCTGCCTGGTAGTGGAACTCATGGAAATACCGAGCTGTGGATTACGCTCGACGCCCGACCTGGTCATTGGATTACACCTGCAGGCCGACCTGGCTGAATACGACCTGGGATTTTTCGCAAAGCCCAACGCAACTCGATGACTTGAGTGGTGAGGATCGCCAGCAACGTGACGCAGCCTTGGGCCACGCCGTAGAACAGGGCTCTTAACGGGTTGTCGGGTAGCATCCAGAGCAGGATGAAGCCCACCATCAGAAAAAGGATGGCCAGCTTGGCGACCAGACCTGGAATCAGCGCAACGATCAGGTTGACGCCCAGAAAAATGTAAAACAGTGCGTAACTCGCAATGCCGATGGCGACACCATGGGAGGTAAATCCGCCGTTAAAAAGCCTGTAAGCATGCACAACCGCGTCATTCAAAAATGCATAAGCCACGCATCCGAGGGCGTGGATTAATAGGCATAGGGCGAGACGAACGTAGCTACTCATGCAAGCCTCAAATTCCCATACCACGAACCAAAGCCATGGATAGCAACAATGGCTACCAGAACCGAAAACGTCATCACACGATGCAGGCGCGATTTCCGAGCAGCGGGAAAAATTGCTGCCGCGAGTAAAAAAAAGCTCAACAGGGCCAGCCAGCCGAACAGGTCGCTGTCGGCAACAAAGGCGAGGTAGCCTTGAATTTCACCTGCTTCAGATATTTTCATCAGCTTCCAACGTATACCCAAGAATGCCTTTCAATATTTGCTCATAGCTATTTCGCTTTAGCTTTTTCAGAACTTAGGACTTTGCGTTGCTGAAGATAAATAACACCTTCTCCTGAAAAGGCAATTACACTGTTAGATGTGAGTGGCTCGCTATTCTCGTCTCCAAACTTGAGCCATCCTTCATCCCACAACTCACCACTTTCATGCCTGACTTGAACGAAATAATATGGAGGTTCTGACTTAGTCACTTCAATGTATTGACCTCCATCAGCACCACCTCTCCAATGAGCATTTGGATATTCGCTGAGTACATGCGGCTTATCTTCTGAAAAATCCATAAAAAACATTACCCCGAATGCTATCAACAGAGACAGTGCACCAACGGCCATCAGAAAACGCTTCAACCAGATCAATCTTTTATCTCCAACGTATCGCTGCTGAATGTGTAATCCAGATCTGGCTTTGTTTCTTGGAAATCCTCCATATAATCTTTTGGTATCACTGCAAAATAGGATCTTTTAGGCGCACCGAGATCCAGACTATCAACTAAATCAGCCACAAACGTCATGCAGTTGTGGCTTCTTATGCTGTACGGTTCTCTATTCATGTTGTCGTTGTCTTTTTCTTTATTTTTAAGCCACGCTTCGGCCTGAGAAAATGCGGCCCCCCTGAGCACAACCCCAGACACATTGCTCGACTGACCATAAGCTAAAGACATACTTCTCAACGTTTTTTTGAGTGATGACTCAGTAATCGCTCCGCCTTTGATCGTCACATTAGGAACGGGGCGTAACCTCACAATTCCCGGTGGACCTGCTCCTTCATAACGCCCGTACTCTCCGTACTTCGTCAGCCCCGTTTTACCGTTGACAATTAGTACACCTGCGTGACCTAGGTCAGAGAACTTATGACTAATACCCAAAGCCTCCACATGAATTTTGTAGTCCGGAAACACAACAGGAATCACAAAATCATGATCACTTACCAAGTAAATTTGTACTGGGGTCTTATCCTTAGCAGGAGTGGTCGCTACAGTTGCGACTTTTACGGCTTGAGGCATTTCACTCTCCCCTAACCAACCAATTTGGTATAGCCGAAATTTGTATATTTTGGACTTGAGCTTTTGAGCCCAGCGACTTGGATAGTCCGGTATCGTCTGTTACGCCTCGAATTTCCGAACCATCCTCAAGCGTAGCGGTGTATGCAATATTTTTAAGTGGGGCTCCCGATACTGGGTCCATTAACTGAACACGTACATCAAAGCCAAATATGTTCAACGGAATTGGTGGCACAAACGGCGCCGGCGAATGCGAATTACCGATAATCACCGTGCCGGAACCTGCCGTGACTTTATTGCCGTGAGTACCAACCGAACCTACGGTCGCAGCCGGCTTGCCATTGATCAAAACCGTGGTCGCCAGATCGCCAACCAACGCACCACCACACGCCGAGGCATCGCCTTGGCGGGCGGCCGCGAGGCCGTCGAAGAACACGTCGCCGGAACCGGCGGCGATCGGGTTGGTACCGTGGCCTGGAAGTGGGCAAGCGGTGGGGTCGGATACGCGTGCTGCGGGTTTGCCAGACATCGGGAATCTCCTTAGGTGACCTTCACTTGACCGCTGCCATCCAGGCGCGCGGAAAAACTGACCTGACGCTTGAAACCCTCGACTTCCAGCAGGCCTTCGATGCTGAAGGCCAGCCGCAGCTGGTCGTGGTCACGCGGCAGGGAAATGACACGCACGTTGCTCAGGCGCGGTTCGTAGGCTTCGATGAAGCTTTCGATGGCCAGGCGGGCCTGACTCAGGGAGTCGTGCAGGCTCAGGCGCATGTCATTGAGATCGGGCAACCCGTAGTCGGACAGCGTTTGCACGCTGCCCGCCCGGGTGCTGAGCATTTTGGCCAGATGGGCAGCCACCGACGCCATGGCAGAAGCCTCGAGGCTCCTGCCCTTGCGTAGTTCCGCATCGCCGTTGAGGCGTTCGAAAAGGCTGCCGTATCCGTCCATGAGCTGCTCTTACTCTTTGTCCAGCTTGCCAACCAGCGACAGGGTGAAATCGGCACCCATGTACTTGAAGTGCGGACGCACGTTCAAGCTGACGCGGTACCAGCCCGGCTCGCCTTCAACGTCGCTGACGATCACTTGCGCAGCACGCAGCGGACGACGGCCACGCACTTCGGCGCTCGGGTTTTCCTGGTCGGCCACGTACTGGCGGATCCACTTGTTCAGTTCCAGCTCGAGGTCGGTACGTTCTTTCCACGAACCGAGTTGCTCGCGCTGCAGCACTTTCAAGTAGTGAGCCAGGCGGTTGACGATCATCATGTACGGCAGTTGGGTGCCGAGCTTGTAGTTCAGCTCTGCCGCCTTGCCTTCTGCGCTGATGCCGAAGAACTTCGGCTTCTGCACCGAACTGGCGGAGAAGAACGCCGCGTTGTCGGAGCCTTTGCGCATGGTCAGGGAGATGAAGCCTTCCTCGGCCAGTTCGTATTCACGACGGTCGGAGACCAGAACCTCGGTAGGGATCTTGGTTTCGATTTCGCCCATGCTTTCGAAGTGGTGCAACGGCAGGTCTTCAACTGCGCCACCGCTCTGTGGGCCGATGATGTTCGGGCACCAGCGGAATTTGGCGAAGCTGTCGGTCAGCTTGGTGCCGAACGCGAACGCGGTGTTGCCCCACAGGTAGTGCTCGTGGCTGTTGGCGACGGTTTCCTTGTACACGAACGATTTCACCGGGTTTTCTTCCGGATCGTACGGGTTACGCAGCAGGAAACGCGGCACGGTCAGACCGACGTAACGGGAGTCTTCCGAAGTACGGAAGCTCTGCCATTTGGCGAATTGCGGGCCTTCGAAGTGGTCTTTCAGATCTTTCAGATCCGGCAGGCCGGTGAAGCTTTCCAGACCGAAGAATTTCGGGCCGGCCGCAGCGATGAACGGCGCGTGGGACATGCACGAAACGCTGGCCACGTACTGCATCAGTTTCACGTCCGGCGAGCTTGGGGACATGAAGTAGTTGGCGATGATCGCGCCCACCGGCTGACCACCGAACTGGCCGTATTCAGCGGTGTAGATGTGCTTGTACAGGCCCGACTGCATGACTTCCGGCGAGTCTTCGAAATCGTCCAGCAGGTCTTCTTTGGAGACGTTGAGGATTTCGATCTTGATGTTTTCGCGGAAGTTGGTGCGGTCGACCAGCAACTGCAGGCCACGCCACGACGATTCCAGAGCCTGGAAGTCCGGGTGGTGCAGGATCTCGTCCATCTGACGGCTGAGCTTGGCATCGATCTCGGCGATCATGCGGTCAACCATGGCCTTCTTGACCGGCTCACCGTTGTTCTGCGGCTTGAGCAGTTCTTCGATGAACGCCGACACGCCACGCTTGGCGATGTCATAGGCTTCGTCGTCCGGAGTCAGACGGGTTTCGGCGATGATGCTGTCGAGAATGCTGTACTCGCCGCTTTCGGCGCTCTTCTCTTGTGCTGCGCTAGTGCTCATTGTGTTGGCTTCCTTGGCTGGAGTCTCAGGCGTCCGGGGCTGCGGCGTTCAGGCCCAGCTCACCGAGTACGCGACCGCGGGATTCGTCGTCGGCGAGCACGCCTTCGATCGCTTTACGGAACGCAGGTGCGTTACCCAGCGGGCCTTTGAGGGCCACCAGCGCATCGCGCAGTTCCATCAGTTTTTTCAGCTCAGGCACTTGCTCGACCAGGCTGGCCGGGTTGAAGTCCTTCATCGAATTGACGCGCAGTTGCACAGCCAGCTCGTCGGCCTCGCCATCTTCCTGCAGACGGTTCGGCACGCTCAGCGTCAGACCCAGTTCTTGCTTGGCCAACACTTCGTCGAAGGTCATCTTGTCGATGCTGATCGGCTTGCGATCTTCGATTTTGCGATCGTCCTTGCGGTGGGTGTAGTCACCGATTGCCAGCAGCTTCAGCGGCAGTTCAATCTCTTCCTGAGCACCGCCGGTGGCGGGTTTGAAGGTGACGTTGATGCGTTCCTTGGGGGCTACCGAGCCTTCTTTGGCCATGGCTTTTCTCCTTGCGGTTGTGGCCCTGGGGCCTATTCGAGTACCACTTCGAGATCGAGGTGGCACAGCCTGCGATAAATCTCTTCCTTGCGTTCACGCACTGCATGGTTCTGCGGCAACAACTCGCAGCAACTGTGCAGCAGGTGCAGCACTTCCAATGCAAGATCGGGCTCCCAGGCGTGCAGGCCTGAGTCCTGTAATGTCTGATCGAGGGTTTCCAGCTGGTTCTTGGCCAGTTCGTACTTCTTGGCCATGAAGCACAGTCGCGCGAGGGCGAACTGCCAGAAAAACCGCTCGCGGCCACCGTGGGCCGACTGCAGCCCCTGCTTGAGGATTTGCACGGCAGGCTTGAGGCCTTCCTTGCGCAGCAGCGGCAGCACTTCCTGCAGGGCCTTTTCCCAGGCGGGCTGGGTTTCAACGTCGTCGGTTTCAACCTTGCGCGGCGCGCTGGCGCTTTGCAGGTGCGGCATGACATTGCCGGCGATCCACGCCCGGGTGGACGGATCGGCAAACGGCGCGCCGTCATGGAAACGACATTCGATGATGCCGGGCAGGCGCTGAACCAAAAGCGCGAAGTGGATTTCCACTTCGCGCATTGCCATCTCGGCGTTGAGGTTCTGGAGACATTCCCAGACCATCCTCTGACCATCGAACCAGAACGGCGCCTTCGCCAGGCTCGCCTCCAGTTCCACCAGCAGGTCGGCGTATTTGCCCTGATCGAAGCGATCCTGATACTGCTTGAGCTTGTCGACAGGCAGACCGCGCAGCACGGTGATCTGCTCGGCATTGCGCTCAGGCACCGCGTCGATCGGCAGCCAGAGCAAAGTGCGGTTCAGACGCAGGGCGCGCAGGTCGGTGGCCTTCTGCTTGAGCCACCAGGCACACAACGGACGCGCGCTTTCCTGCTGGGCGCGCAGGGCCTTGTAAGCGTCTTTTTCGTTGTCGATCGGTGCGCCGGGAGTCAGCAACTGGCTCGCGGCCTGCTTGACCTGCGCCACCGCCGCACCCACCACACCGGGGGCCGGCTGGTTGTCGGCGGCGCGCTGGATCATGGTTTTCAAGCGACGCG
Source organism: Pseudomonas sp. 13B_3.2_Bac1 (assembly GCF_025466205.1). Lineage (NCBI taxonomy): Bacteria > Pseudomonadati > Pseudomonadota > Gammaproteobacteria > Pseudomonadales > Pseudomonadaceae > Pseudomonas > Pseudomonas sp. 13B_3.2_Bac1. The sequence goes on along the minus strand of NZ_JANLOG010000009.1, from coordinate 28,434 downwards.
AGAGCGGCAGCAACAGCGGCGCGTCATCGCCCAAGTGCTCGGTGCACGCGGCATCGAGGCCGGCCAGATGCTCGGACAACTGCCGGAACATCGGCAGCTGTTCCTTGATCGCGATGTTTTCGGTGAGCACCTGCTCCAGACGCGGCACCAGCCAGCCGATGGCGGCGGCACGGGTGCGCGGTTTGAGCGGGTGAACGTCGGCCCAGTGATTTTCCGACAGATGGTGCAGCAGACCGAGGCCGGCCAGCAGCCCGGGGAAGGATTCACGCTGGTACAACGACCAGGTCAGCCAGGCGCCGACGCGCAAATCCTTGGATTGGGTGCGCAGCAGATTTTCGCTGTTTTCACGGATTTTCAGCCAGTCGATCTGCCCGCTTTCGTGCATCGACAAAGCCTTGGCCAGCTCGCTTTCCAGCGCCTCGAATTCGCTCGAAAAACGAACGTCTTCGCCCGCGAAATTCTCTTTGGAAACAGAGACTTTTGCGAGTTCGAGGTAATGGGCGGAAAGTTTGCTTGAGTAGGACATCCATGGCCTTTAATTAGGATTACAGTCATGCGCCTATTGGAGTTGCCACGGCGCGGGACAGTATCGAAGAGCGGTGAAGCGACTCATCCAATTGAGATGTGCTCTTTCAAGTGGGCGCATCGTAATCACTATGATGGCCACTAGCAAGCATCTGGTTAAACAACAAGACGAAGTGTTCATTGGGCCGTGTAGGAGATCGCCCTATATGTGGCAGGGGATTCCCTGATGGCGAATTATATTGAGAACATTTGCCCTGCGCCCTCAGAACCCTTGATCCAGAGCGGCCCGGTCCAGCCTGCGCGAATCGCGTCGAACATCCGTCCTATTACACGGGGGCCAGCATGACAACTCTCGAAAAAAATAGAAGTAGGATTTTTCCGAAAACCCGCTGGAATTACAAACAATTCAGCGGCGACAACGCTCAACAAAAAAAGTGCCATCAATTTGATGGCAATTCATTTTTCTGAAACTTTATTCATCTCGTGAATGCTGTACTTCAGTGCCAACTCAATAATTATCGAAGTGCGGTCCAACAGTCATTTTCCACCACTTACGCAACACTTCCACGCCGAAAATACTCTGACAAATGTCAGGGATAATTCTTACATCGTTTTATTTCCCACGTTGCCAGCTTGCCTTGGTAAATTCTTTTCGCCCGGCAATGTCAACCAGGCCGGCCGACTGTTGAGCCACGGTCCGGAGCCTGCATCTCATTCGGCTCCTGAACCCGGAGCCGCCAAGGAGCTTTACTTCATGGAATTGAACCCCCTGTTGTTCGCAGCACTGCTATGGCTTCCCGTCACTCAAGCCTCTGCAGACACCCCGCCACTGGACGGTCATTACTATCTGACCGGTGCAATGGAAATGGGCGCCGAATTGCTACTGCGCAAGGACGGCACGTTTGACGCCGGCGTGTCGTATGGCAGCGCAGACGGCTTTGCCAAAGGCACCTGGCAGATGCAAAACAACACCGTGACGCTGAAGAGCGATACCAAACAGGCGTCGGACAGCGATTTGTCCGGCCTGTTTCAGGATCTGCAACTGGCGATCGAACCGAACTGTCTGGCCGTGGATTTCGGCAACGGCAAGGCCTGCTTCCGGCGTCAATAAGCCGATTTACGGCCACAAAAAATGGGCACCCGACCGCAATCGGTGTGCCCATTTTTTATTGCAGTTCTCCCCGCTACTCAGGGAGTTCGCCGCAATTTAAGGATTGACGCTGTCTTTCAACGACTTGCCTGGCTTGAATGCCACGGTGTTGCTGGCCTTGATCTTCACCGGCTCACCGGTTTGCGGGTTCTTGCCGGTGCGGGCGCCGCGGTGGCGTTGCAGGAAGGTGCCGAAGCCCACCAGCGTGACGCTGTCCTTGCGGTGCAGAGCGCCGGTGATTTCTTCGAGGACGGCGTTGAGAACGCGGTTGGCCTGTTCTTTGGTCAGATCCGCTTTTTCAGCGATTGCAGCGGCGAGTTCTGGTTTACGCATTAGTGAAGCCCCTTTGACGGTTTTTTGTTGTTATGTCCGTGCTGTTCTCGTTGGAACAGCGCCCAAGGCGCCGCAGGCTCTACTCTGCGGCAGACGGGAGTGAGAATGGCACGCGGATACCGGCGGCGCCAGTCTCCCCGCGACCTTTGTAGGGGCAAAAGCGGGGTGATTCCGACAGAACGACCGGTATTTACGCCAGCAGGGCCGGAAGCTGTTTGTTCAGAGCAAGTTTTTCCATCACCGCCGCGCCGGTCAGTGCATAGCCGAGCAACTGACCATCGGCACTGTGGCACAGGGCCTTGATGTCGGCGCCCTGCCCTTCGACGGTCCAGACGCCTTCGCTGCCCCGTGGCGGTGGCGAAACGACCAACGGGCACACCGGAGTTTTCACCGTGATCGGCATCGGGCCGTAACTCACGGCCGTCGGATTGCCCGCCAGGGTTTGTGCCAGCGCACGCGCACAGCTCATGAGGGGCATCACGTACAACAGATTCAGCCCATCGACCTCGGCGCAGTCGCCCAGGGCGTAGATATTGGCGTGGGAAGTCTTCAGATACCGGTCGACAACAACGCCGCGATTGACCTGCACCCCGGCCGCCGCGGCCAGATCGATGCGCGGGCGCAGGCCGATGGCCGACACCACCACATCGCAGGCAATCACCTGCCCGTCGGACAGATGCGCTTCCAGCCCGTCTGCGACTTTTTGCAGGCGGGTCAGCACCGGGCCGAGGTGAAAACGCGCGCCCAGGCTTTCCAGCCCGGCTTGCACGGCGGCCGCAGCGGCCGGGTGCAGCAGCATCGGCATCACTTGCTCGCACGGCGCCACCAGTTGCACCTCGTAACCACCGAGAATCAGGTCATTGGCGAATTCGCAGCCGATCAGGCCCGCCCCCAGCAGCAATACGCGGCGTTTGCCCGCAGCGGCGGCACGAAAGCGCGCATAGTCTTCGAGATCGTTGATCGGGAATACCAGCTCGGAGCCATCACCCTCGATCGGCACACGCACGGTTTCTGCGCCCCAGGCAAGGATCAGGTCGCGGTAGTACACCGCTTCTTCGCCGATCCACAGGCGCTTGTGGCCGGCGTCGATGCCGCTGATGCGCGTGTGGGTGCGCACTTCGGCCTTCAATTGCTCGGCCATGGCGCCGGGTTCGGCCATGCTCAGGCCATCGGCGTCCTTGTTCTTGCCGAAACCGGTGGAAAGCATCGGCTTGGAGTAAGAGCGCCCGTCATCGGCGGTAATCAGCAGCAGCGGGGTTTCGCCATCGAGTTTGCGAAACTCCCGGGCCAGGTTGTAACCCGCAAGCCCGGTGCCGACGATTACGACAGGTGCGTTCATGCCTTACTCCTTGGTTTTTCTCAGTTGATTTCGATCATTTCGAAGTCCGACTTGCCCACGCCGCAGTCCGGGCACAGCCAGTCTTCCGGCACGTCCTGCCACAGGGTGCCCGGCGCGATGCCGTCATCCGGCCAACCGTCAGCTTCGTTGTAGATCAGGCCGCAGACGATGCATTGCCACTTTTTCATTCAGGTACTTCCTCAGGATTCAGGCTTTTGTCGGCGCGGATGGTCGATGGTGGTTGCGCTGCCATCCGGCTCAGGGCGTTTTGTACTGAGGGTGCCGGGCAGATGCAAGCCTGTTCGGCGCAACGGCGCCCCGGACCCATCAAATTCGCAGCACGCCATGTTAAGCTCGCCGCCTCATTTGCGGCCAATAATGACTCATTGTGCAACATTCAAATGCCTGCCCGGCCCCGCTCTGGCTGACTCAAAGCCGACTGACGCCCCTTCCCGATTCGTTGACCCTGGACTGGTTGTTCGACGAAGGCTCACTGACCCGCCGTCTGACGCGGCTGTCGAATGACGGCTTCAGCGTCACGCCGTTGTTCGAAGGCTGGGACACCCTGCGCAGCGACGAATGCGCAGCACTGGATCTGGCCGAAGGCAGCGAAGGCTGGGTGCGCGAGGTGTATTTGCGCGGTCACGGCGAAGCCTGGGTGTTCGCCCGCAGCGTGGCTTCACGCGCCGCCCTGCAAGGCGACGGCTTGCACATGGACGAACTCGGCAGCCGCTCGCTGGGCGAACTGCTGTTCTGCGACCACGCCTTCCAGCGCCGCGCCATCGAGGTCTGTCACTACCCGCAGGACTGGTTGCCGCCAACCTGCCGCGCCCCCGAGCTGTGGGGCCGCCGCTCGCGTTTCGACCGTGGCGCCTTGAGCGTACTGGTGGCGGAGATTTTCCTGCCGACCCTGTGGAACGCCGCCCGCGCCCATCCGGAGAACTGCTGATGTACCAGAGCCTGCTCAAGTCCCTGAACCGCTTGAACCCGCGCGCCTGGGATTTCATTCAGTTGACGCGCATGGACAAGCCGATCGGCATTTACCTGCTGCTGTGGCCGACGCTGTGGGCACTGTGGATTGCCGGCAAGGGTTCGCCATCGCTGGCCAACATCGCGATTTTTGTCCTCGGCGTGGTGTTGACCCGTGCCGGTGGCTGTGTGATCAACGACTGGGCCGACCGCAAGGTCGATGGCCACGTCAAACGCACCGCGCAACGCCCTCTGGCCAGCGGCAAAATCAGTTCGAAAGAGGCGCTGGTGTTCTTCGCGCTGCTGATGGGCGTGAGTTTCCTGCTGGTGCTGTGCACCAACGCGCCGACGATCTGGCTGTCGCTGGGCGGTCTGGCACTGGCGTTCACCTACCCATTCATGAAGCGCTACACCTACTACCCGCAAGTGGTGCTGGGCGCGGCGTTTTCCTGGGGCATGCCGATGGCGTTCACCGCCGAGACCGGCGCCGTGCCCGCCGCCGCGTGGCTGCTGTGGATCGCCAACCTGCTGTGGACGGTGGGTTATGACACGTATTACGCGATGACTGACCGTGACGACGACCTGAAGATCGGCGTGAAGTCCACGGCGATTCTGTTCGGCGATGCGGATCGGGTGATCATCCTGACGTTGCAGGCGCTGTCGCTGGGCTGCCTGTTGCTGGCCGGGTCGAAGTTCGAGCTGGGCATCTGGTTCCATCTCGGTCTGTTGGTGGCCGCTGGATGCTATGCGTGGGAGTTCTGGTACACCCGTGATCGCGACCGCATGCGTTGCTTCAAGGCGTTTCTCCACAACCACTGGGCCGGGTTGGCGATTTTTGTCGGGATCGTGCTGGATTACGCGTTGCGCTAAACACAAACCTGTAGGAGTGAGCCTGCTCGCGATGACGGTGTATCAGCCACATTGCTGTTAACTGATACACCGTCATCGCGAGCAGGCTCACTCCTACAAGGGGTTTGCGTTTACTTGGCTTTGGCGACGTGCCAGGCGCCGTCCATTTTGCCCTCACCGGTCATGTCACCGGCCTTCTTGTCCATCACGAAGGTGTACAGCGGTTTGCCCTCGTAGGCCCATTGCATCTTGCCGTCGTCACGCTTGATCACGGTCCAGTCGCCCATGGACTTGTCGCCAGCCGTAGCCATCAGCGGTGGCCAGTTCGCCGCGCACTTGTCGTTGCACATGGACTTGCCCGCAGAGTCTTTGGCGAACGTGTACAGGGTCATGCCCTTGTGATCGGTAAACATGCCGTCCTTCTCCATCGCTGGCTCAGCAGCAAACGCCATGGTCGGTAAAGCAACGGCAGCAGCCAGCAGCAGAGCTTTGAAAGAAGCAGTCATTTGTGTCATGGAAACCTTCTTTTGTGGTTGTCAGGATTCGGACTTAGAGCTTAGTCCAGGATCGCGCCAACCGCCGGGCGACTAAAATACTGTCACACGAATGCAATAATTCCGTTATCTAATGCGGCGCAAGACAGTTAAATGACAAGAGGATTAAGGCATGGTTGGCAGGAGCATTCTGATCGTCGACGACGAAGCGCCCATTCGCGAAATGATCGCCGTTGCGTTGGAAATGGCCGGCTATGACTGCCTCGAGGCGGAGAACTCGCAGCAGGCACACGCCATCATCGTTGACCGCAAACCGGACCTGATCCTGCTCGACTGGATGCTGCCCGGCACCTCCGGCATCGAACTGGCCCGCCGCCTCAAGCGTGACGAGCTGACCGGGGACATCCCGATCATCATGCTCACCGCCAAGGGCGAAGAGGACAACAAGATCCAGGGTCTTGAAGTCGGCGCCGACGACTACATCACCAAACCGTTTTCCCCACGCGAACTGGTCGCCCGCCTCAAGGCTGTACTGCGCCGCGCCGGTCCGACCGATGGCGAAGCGCCGATCGAAGTCGGCGGCCTGCTGCTCGACCCGATCAGCCACCGCGTGACCATCGACGGCCGTCCGGCCGAGATGGGCCCGACCGAATACCGTCTGCTGCAATTCTTCATGACCCACCAGGAACGCGCCTACACGCGCGGACAGTTGCTGGATCAGGTCTGGGGCGGCAACGTCTATGTTGAAGAGCGCACCGTCGACGTGCACATCCGCCGCCTGCGCAAGGCCCTCGGCGACGCCTACGAAAATCTGGTACAAACCGTGCGCGGCACCGGCTACCGGTTTTCCACCAAGGCCTGATCCGACCGCCAGACTCGCTGACAAGGACCGTATTTTCCGTGAATCAAAACTGGCATGGCACCCTGATTCGCCACATGCTGTTGCTGGTCACAGCGTGTCTGGTGATCGGCCTGATCACCGGCTACTACGGCTGGAGCCTCGCAGCAGGCCTGGGGATTTACCTGGCCTGGACGCTCAAGCAACTGCTGCGTCTGCACGAATGGCTGCGCCTGCACCAACCCGATGAAGCACCGCCCGACGGCTATGGCCTGTGGGGCGAGGTGTTCGACAGCATCTACCACCTGCAACGCCGCGATCAACGGGTACGCGGGCGCCTGCAAGCGGTGATCGACCGGGTGCAGGAGTCCACCGCCGCGCTCAAAGACGCGGTGATCATGCTCGACAGCGACGGCAACCTGGAATGGTGGAACCGCGCCGCGGAAACCCTGCTCGGCCTCAAGACCCCGCAGGACAGCGGTCAACCGGTGACCAACCTGGTACGGCATCCGCGCTTCAAGGAATACTTCGAGCAGGAAAGCTACGCCGAACCGCTGGAAATCCCTTCGCCGACCAATGATCGCGTGCGCATTCAGCTGTACCTGACGCGCTACGGCAACAACGAACACTTGATGCTGGTACGCGACGTCACGCGCATCCATCAGCTGGAACAGATGCGCAAAGACTTCATCGCCAACGTCTCCCACGAACTGCGCACACCGCTGACAGTGATCTGCGGCTATCTGGAAACCCTGCTCGACAACGTCGAGGAAGTGAACCCGCGCTGGAGCCGCGCCCTGCAGCAGATGCAGCAACAGGGCGGACGCATGCAGACGCTGCTCAACGATCTGCTGCTGTTGGCGAAACTGGAAGCCACCGATTACCCGTCGGACAACCAGCCAGTGCAGATCGACGCCCTGCTGCAGTCAATCAAGAGCGACGCCCAGCAGTTGTCCGGGCAGAAGAACCAGAAAATCACCCTCGAAGCCGATGCGCGCATCCTGCTCAAGGGCAGCGAGGCGGAACTGCGCAGCGCCTTCTCCAACCTGGTGTTCAACGCCGTGAAGTACACCCCGGCCGAGGGCAACATCCGCATTCGCTGGTGGGGCGACGAGCAAGGCGCGCACCTGAGCGTGCAGGATTCCGGGATCGGTATCGACAGCAAACACCTGCCGCGCCTGACCGAACGCTTCTACCGCGTCGACTCCAGCCGCAACTCCAACACCGGCGGCACCGGGCTGGGCCTGGCGATCGTCAAACACGTGTTGCTGCGCCACCGCGCGCGAATGGAGATCAGCAGCGTGCCCGGTCATGGCAGCACGTTCACCTGCCATTTCGCCCCGGCCCAGGTGGCCCAGGCACGGGCCATCAGCGCCGCCGAGTGATACCGGCCAGCACGCGCCACTAGGCAATCGCCATGTCAGCCGCTACATTGGCTGACTTGCGTCTGCCTTTCAGGCGCGATTTCTTCTCTCTTACGAATCACACGGAACCTGCAAAACTCCATCATGGACCCTTCCCCTGGCTTGTCCCTCGCTACGATTTTCGCCGATTTCGGCATGATTCTTTTCGCTCTGATCCTGGTTTTGCTCAACGGCTTTTTCGTTGCGGCGGAATTCGCCATGGTCAAACTGCGCTCGACCCGGGTCGAGGCCATCGCTGACAAGAACGGCTGGCGCGGGCACATCCTGCGCACCGTCCACAGTCAGCTCGATGCGTACCTCTCGGCGTGTCAGCTCGGTATCACCCTCGCCTCCCTGGGCCTCGGCTGGGTCGGTGAGCCGGCATTCGCGCACATTCTTGAACCGCTGCTGAGCGCGGTCGGCGTGCAGTCGCCGGAAGTGGTCAAGGGCATTTCGTTCTTTACCGCATTCTTCATCATTTCCTACCTGCACATCGTCGTCGGTGAACTGGCGCCCAAGTCGTGGGCGATCCGCAAACCCGAGCTGCTGTCGCTGTGGACGGCGGTGCCGCTGTACCTGTTCTACTGGGCGATGTACCCGGCGATCTACCTGCTCAATGCCAGCGCCAACGCGATTCTGCGGATCGCCGGTCAAGGCGAACCCGGCCCGCACCACGAACACCATTACAGCCGCGAAGAACTGAAACTGATCCTGCACTCCAGCCGTGGTCAGGATCCGAGCGACCAAGGCATGCGCGTGCTGGCCTCGGCGGTGGAGATGGGCGAACTGGAAGTGGTCGACTGGGCCAACTCCCGCGAAGACCTGATCACCCTCGAATTCAACGCGCCGCTGAAAGAAATTCTGGCGATGTTCCGTCGCCACAAGTTCAGCCGGTACCCGGTGTACGACAGCGAGCGCCAGGAGTTCGTCGGCCTGCTGCACATCAAAGACCTGCTGCTGGAACTGGCGGCGCTGGACCACATTCCGGAGTCGTTCAACCTGGCTGAACTGACCCGTCCGCTGGAGCGCGTGTCGCGACACATGCCGCTGTCGCAGCTGCTGGAGCAGTTCCGCAAGGGCGGCTCGCACTTCGCCGTGGTTGAAGAGGCCGACGGCAACATCATCGGCTACCTGACCATGGAAGACGTGCTGGAAGTGCTGGTCGGCGACATTCAGGACGAACACCGCAAGGCCGAGCGCGGGATCCTCGCGTATCAGCCGGGCAAGCTGCTGGTGCGTGGCGATACGCCGCTGTTCAAGGTTGAGCGCCTGTTGGGGATCGACCTGGACCACATCGAAGCCGAAACCCTGGCTGGCCTGGTTTACGAAACCCTGAAACGGGTGCCGGAAGAGGAAGAAGTGCTGGAAGTCGAAGGCCTGCGAATCATCATCAAGAAGATGAAAGGGCCGAAGATTGTGCTGGCGAAGGTGTTGATGCTGGATTGATCGCGATTGCAGGACAGCTTTTGTGGCGAGGGAGCTTGCTCCCGCTCGGCTGCGCAGCAGTCGCAGAACTGTGTGCTAGGTGTATCTGATCGAACGCGGTTTCAGGTTTTTGGGGCCGCTTCGCAGCCCAGCGGGAGCAAGCTCCCTCGCCACAGTTGAGCTCCACTGCCTTTACTGTTTGCCCAACGCAAAGTTGGGCAGCGCCCCCAGCGGCTGGTTGAACTGATACGGAATCGACACCAGCCCCTGCCCCGTATTGCGCTGCACCACAAAGTGCAGGTGCGGGCCGCTGCTGTTGCCGGTGTTGCCGGACAGCGCCAGCGGGCTGCCGACCGTCACTCGCTGCCCCTCACGTACGCTCACCGAACCTTGCTTGAGATGCAGGTACACGCCCATGGTGCCGTCGTCATGCAGTACCCGGACGAAATTGCCGGAGGCATCATTGCCGCGCCCGCTCTGTGAATTTTCGGTTTTCACCACCACCCCGGCCCGTGCGGCAATGATCGGCGTCCCCACCGGCATGGCGATGTCCATCGCGTACTTGTTCTTCGGCCCGTAGTGGCTGTACTGGCCGTTGGCGCCCTGACTCAGACGGAACGGCCCGCCCCGCCACGGCAACGGATAGCGATAGCTCTGCGCGGCGCCAGCGGGGTCGCCCAGCGAGTACTGGAACTGCGGCGTATACACCAGCGGCTGGCTGCCGCTAATCGCCGTCAGCAGTGCCAACCGGGTATTGCTGCGCGCCGGCAGCACCCGGCGGATCGTTTGTGCCGGGGCACCACGCACATTGCTCATGCCGGTGAACGCCAGCGCCACCTCGACCGGCGCATACAGGTCGTTGCGCACGAACACCACGTCGGTACCCTTCTGCTTCTTGATATCGAGATACACCTGGCGCTCGAGGTGCTCGACCATGCGGTCCTGAAACACGAACACCTGCGAGCCTTTGCTCGGCCGGTCGCTGTACGAGACCACGCCGTTGGCATCGGTGGATTTGTAGATGGTCATGGCCACAGTCGAGGTGGAGGCCATGAAAAGACCACAGAAAAACAGCAGGCGCGCGAGCATGGGCAAAGGTTCTGTCGAGTAAGGCCTGGAAAAGAGCCTAGCAGCTGAGACAGACCAGGCTAGTCGACAGATGTTTCAAATTGGGCAGTCTGGAAAATGGACGTCGTCAGTGATGACCCCTTCGCGAGCAAGCCCGCTCCCACCTTGGAATGCATTTCAAAGGTGGGAGCGGGCTTGCTCGCGAAAGCGGTGTGTCAGGCGACGAGGATCAAGCGCCCGGAACGAAGTGCTTCTGCGCCGTGCCGCGGGCGATCAGGCGGGAGATGTAATCGAGCTTCTGCGCATCCTGGTCGACGAAACGGAAAGTCAGTTGCAGCCATTCACTGTCCGGCTTCGGCTCGTGTGCGACCACAGCGTGCAGATAGCCATTGAGACGGGCGATTTCGGCGTTGTCGCCCTGCTCCAGATCGAGCACGGCGCTGTCGAGGATCTGTGGCAGGGTGTCGGTGCGCTTCACCACCAACAGCGCTTCCTTGATGCTCAGGGCCTTGATCACGCATTGCTGGGTGCCGCTCGGCAGACGCAACTGGCCCTGGCCACGACCGCCGGCCGGCGCTTTCGAGGCAGCCGGTGCCTGTACCGGCGGACTGTTGAGCAAGCCACGCGACGGTGCAGCAGCAGGCGCCGGAGCAGCTGCAGCAGGCTTGGCGAACGGATTCACCGCAGCAGCGGCCGCCGGCGCAGTACCGACCACGGCAGGCTTGCCGCCGGTCAACGCGCTCAGGGAGTCGTTACCGAACGCCGAGTTCATCTTGGTCGGCGCGCTGTTCATCAGGGTATCGAGCTTGCCAACCTTGTTCAGCGCCTGCTTGACCTTGGTCAGCAGCTGTTCGTTGGTGAATGGCTTGCTGACGTAGCCGGTAACGCCAGCCTGAATCGCCTGCACCACGTTTTCCTTGTCGCCACGGCTGGTAACCATGATGAACGGCATGGTCTTGAGGTTGTCCTGCTCGCGGCACCAGGTCAGCAGTTCCAGGCCGGACATTTCCGGCATTTCCCAGTCGCACAGCACCAGGTCGAACGCTTCCCTGGCCAGCATCGCCTGGGCCTTTTTGCCGTTGATGGCGTCCTCGGTACGAATCCCCGGGAAGTAGTTACGCAGGCACTTTTTCACCAGGTCGCGAATGAACGAAGCGTCGTCCACGACCAACACACTGATCTTGCTCATCCAACACCCCTATAAAAATCCCGGCAAGCATACCGCTTTGCTGATGGCACATTGCCAACAATCTTCAGTCACGCCGGGACTTTTCGTTCGCGGGTGCTGCTTTTTAATTCGGTTTCCTGATTCAAGCGCCCAAACAAAAACGCCCGGCCAAAGGGCCGGGCGCTTTTCTCAGGCAATCTTACTTATCGTCAGCATTGCCCGGAACATTAGCGGTTTCGCCGCTTGTGCCCTCAACTTCTTCCTTCATGCGCTTGAGGCCCAGATGACGCACGTCGGTGCCGCGCACCAAGTAGATCACCAGTTCCGAGATGTTGCGCGCGTGGTCGCCGATCCGCTCCAGCGAACGCAGCACCCAGATAATGCTCAGAACCCGCGAGATAGAGCGCGGGTCTTCCATCATGTAGGTGGCCAGTTCACGCAGCGCGGTCTTGTATTCGCGGTCGATGACTTTGTCGTACTGCGCCACCGACAGGGCCAGATCGGCGTCGAAACGGGCAAACGCGTCCAGCGCATCACGGACCATGTTGCGCACCTGGTCGCCGATGTGACGCACTTCGACGTAACCACGCGGCGCTTCGCCTTCTTCGCACAGCTGAATGGCGCGACGGGCGATCTTGGTCGCTTCGTCGCCGATGCGCTCCAGGTCGATCACCGACTTGGAGATGCTGATGATCAGACGCAGGTCGGATGCCGCCGGCTGACGACGGGCGAGAATGCGCAGGCATTCTTCGTCGATGTTGCGCTCCATCTGATTGATCTGGTCGTCGATTTCGCGCACCTGCTGGGCCAGGCCGGAGTCGGCCTCGATCAGCGCGGTGACCGCGTCGTTGACCTGCTTCTCGACCAGCCCGCCCATGGCCAGCAGGTGGCTGCGCACTTCTTCCAGTTCAGCGTTGAACTGCGCGGAAATGTGGTGGGTAAGGCCTTCTTTACTAATCATGTTGGCGTCCTTGGAGCGTCCGGTAAGGTGCGGCGGGCCGCAGTCAATTCAGTGAGCGACAACCAGCGTCTGCTAGCCGTAACGACCGGTGATGTAGTCTTCGGTCTGCTTCTTCGCCGGATTGGTAAACAGGGTGTCGGTGTCGCCGAATTCCACCAGTTTGCCCATGTACATGAACGCCGTGTAGTCGGAAACCCGCGCGGCCTGCTGCATGTTGTGGGTGACGATGACGATGGTGAACTTGGACTTCAGCTCGTAGATCAGCTCTTCGACTTTCAGGGTCGAGATCGGGTCGAGGGCCGAGCACGGTTCGTCGAGCAGCAACACTTCCGGTTCAACGGCGATGGTGCGGGCAATCACCAGACGCTGCTGCTGACCGCCGGACAGGCCAAGTGCCGAGTCGTGCAGACGGTCTTTGACTTCGTCCCACAGCGCCGCGCCTTTCAACGCCCACTCGACCGCTTCGTCGAGGATGCGCTTCTTGTTGATGCCCTGGATGCGCAGACCGTAGACCACGTTTTCGTAGATGGTCTTGGGGAACGGGTTGGGCTTCTGGAACACCATGCCGACGCGACGACGCAGTTCGGCGACGTCTTCGCCCTTGCGGTAGATGTTGTTGCCGTACAGGTTGATTGCGCCTTCGACACGGCAGCCGTCAACCAGATCGTTCATGCGGTTGAAGGTACGCAGCAGCGTGGACTTGCCGCAGCCGGACGGGCCGATGAACGCGGTCACGCGCTGTTTCGGGATGTTCATGCTGACGTCGAACAGGGCTTGCTTGTCGCCGTAGTACAGGCTCAGACCCGGTACCTCGATGGCCACGGTTTCCTGCTCGAGATTCAGGCTCTGCTTGTCGCGCCCCAGGGCCGACATGTTGATGCCGTGGGTAGGTGTTTCGTGCTGCATGGGAGGCTCCCTGTGCTAACAAATTCGGTTCGGTTAGCCGCTTGGTGCGGCTGTACTCAATCTAGGGTGGGAGCGGGCTTGCTCGCGAAGAGGCCGGCACACTCGACATCAATGTCGCCTGACCCACCGCTTTCGCGAGCAAGCCCGCTCCCACAGGGATATCAACTGTCCAAAGCTTTGTATTTTTCACGCAGGTGGTTACGAATCCACACCGCCGACAGGTTGAGGATCGCGATCACCAGCACCAGCAGCAGCGCCGTGGCGTACACCAGTGGCCGTGCCGCTTCGACGTTCGGGCTCTGGAAGCCGACGTCATAGATGTGGAAGCCCAGGTGCATGATCTTCTGGTCCAGGTGCAGGTACGGGTAGTTGCCGTCCACTGGCAGCGACGGCGCCAGTTTCACCACACCCACCAGCATCAGCGGCGCCACTTCACCGGCGGCGCGGGCCACGGCGAGGATCATGCCGGTCATCATCGCCGGGCTGGCCATCGGTATAACGATCTTCCACAGGGTTTCCGCCTTGGTCGCACCAAGGGCCAGCGAGCCCTCACGGACGGTACGCGGGATACGCGCCAGACCTTCCTCGGTCGCCACGATCACCACCGGTACCGCCAGCAGCGCCAGAGTCAGCGACGCCCAGAGCAGGCCCGGCGTACCGAAGGTCGGTGCCGGCAGTGCTTCCGGGAAGAACAGACGGTCAACCGAACCACCCAACACATAAACAAAGAAGCCCAGACCAAACACGCCGTAAACGATCGCCGGAACGCCCGCCAGGTTGTTCACCGCGATACGGATGATCCGGGTCAGGGTGTTCTGCTTGGCGTATTCGCGCAGGTACACCGCCGCCAGTACGCCGAACGGAGTCACGATCATCGCCATGATCAGGGTCATCATCACGGTGCCGAAAATCGCCGGGAAAATGCCGCCTTCGGTGTTCGCTTCACGCGGGTCATCCGAGAGGAATTCCCAGATCTTGCTGAAGTAGAAACCGACCTTGGTGAAGGTGCTCATCGCGTTCGGCTGATAGGCGTGAACGACTTTGCCCAGGCCGATTTCGATCTCTTTGCCGTTGGCATCGCGAGCGGTCAAAGCGTCGCGGTTGAACTGCGCATGCAGATCGGCCAGACGCGCTTCGATGTCCTGATAACGCGCGTTCAGCTCGGCACGTTCGGCGTCCATGTCCGCTTGCGCGGTGGCGTCGAGCTTGCCGTCGAGTTCCAGTTTGCGACCGTGCAGACGGATGCGTTCCAGGCCTGCGTTGATCGCCCCGATATCAGTCTTTTCCAGCGACTTGAGCTGCGCGGCGAGCTTGTTCACGCGGTCGATCCGCGCTTGCAGCTCAGGCCAGGCCGCTTCGCCTTCGGCGATCACCTTGCCGTCCTGTTTGACGTTGACCAGGTAGCCGTAGAAGTTGCCCCACTCGCGACGCTCGATCGCCATCAGTTCCGGCGGCGTGGTCTGGTTGGTCAGCCACTCGCCGACCACCCAGGTGAAGTCGTTGCCGTTCAGGTCACGGTTGCCGACTTTGATCAGCTCGCGGGTCATGAATTCCGGGCCCTGATCAGGCACCGGCAGGCCGGCGCTTTTCAGGCGTGCACGCGGCACTTCTTCTTTCTGTACCACTTCGCCGATGACCAGGTGATTGGCCTGGCCCGGTACGTCGTAGCTAGCATGGATCAGGTCCGCCGGCCAGAAGTGACCCAGACCGCGCACGGCAATCACCGCCAGCAGGCCAATGGTCATGATGACCGCGATGGACACCGCGCCACCGCTGATCCAGACGCCCGGGGCGCCGCTCTTGAACCATCCATTCAGGGAGTTCTGTTTCACAGACTTCTACCTTTCTTAAAGCGACGAGTATTTCTTGCGCAGACGCTGACGAATCAGTTCTGCCAGGGTGTTCATGACGAAGGTGAACAACAGCAGCACCAGCGCCGAGAGGAACAGCACGCGGTAGTGGCTGCCGCCGACTTCCGACTCGGGCATTTCCACCGCGACGTTGGCGGCCAGGGTGCGCAGGCCTTCGAACAGGTTCATTTCCATGACCGGGGTGTTACCCGTAGCCATCAGCACGATCATGGTTTCCCCGACCGCACGGCCCATGCCGATCATCAGTGCCGAGAAAATGCCCGGGCTGGCGGTGAGGATCACCACGCGGGTCATGGTCTGCCACGGCGTGGCACCGAGGGCCAGGGAGCCGAGGGTCAAGCCACGCGGCACGCTGAACACGGCGTCTTCGGCGATCGAGTAGATGTTCGGGATCACCGCAAAACCCATCGCCAGACCAACCACCAGAGCGTTGCGCTGGTCGTAGGTGATGCCCAGGTCGTGGGAGATCCACATGCGCATGTCGCCGCCAAAGAACCAGTTCTCCATGTACGGGCTCATGTACAGCGACAACCAACCGACAAACAGGATCACCGGAATCAGCAGCGCACTTTCCCAGCCATCCGGGACTTTCAGGCGGATCGACTCAGGCAGACGACTGAAGGTAAAACCGGCGACCAGAATGCCGATCGGCAGCAGCATCAGCAGGCTGAAGATGCCCGGCAGATGCCCTTCCACATACGGCGCGAGGAACAGACCGGCGAAGAAACCGAGGATCACCGTCGGCATCGCTTCCATCAGCTCGATCACCGGTTTGACCTTGCGGCGCATGCCCGGGGCCATGAAGTACGCGGTGTAGATCGCTGCGGCAACCGCCAGCGGTGCGGCCAGCAACATTGCGTAGAAAGCGGCTTTCAGGGTGCCGAAGGTCAGTGGCGAGAGGCTCAGTTTCGGTTCGAAATCGGTGTTGGCCGCAGTCGATTGCCAGACGTATTTAGGCTCGTCGTAGTTTTCGTACCAGACCTTGCTCCACAACGCGCTCCACGATACTTCCGGGTGCGGGTTGTCGAGCAGCAGCGGTTGCAGCTTGCCGCCGGCCTCGACGATCACCCGGTTGGCACGCGGCGACAGACCGAACAGGCCCTGACCCTCGACCACCGGATCGACCAGCAGGGTGCGGTGCGCGGTGCTGTGGAACACGCCGAGCTTGCCGCTGGCATCAAGGGCAACGAAGCCCTTGCGACGCTCTTCGGCAGTGATTTCAACGATCGGCGCAGTGCCCATCTGGAAGGTGCGGATCTGTTTCAGACGCAACTCGCCATCGGTATCGCGAGCCATGAACCATTGGGCCAGACCACCCGTGGAATCACCGATGATCAGCGAGATACCGCCCACCAGTTGGGTCGAGGCCGTGACTTGGGCGTCGGCGTTTTCCAGCAGTTTGTAGCGACCGTTGAGGCTCTTGTCGCGCAGGCTGAACACGTCGGCCTGGGCCCGCCCGTTGACCACGTACAGCCATTGCTGGCGCGGGTCGACGAAGATGTTCTTCACCGGCTCGGTCATCTGCGGCAGCTCGATACGCTTCTGCTCGTTGGTGACTTCGCCGGTCATCATGTTTTCTTCGCTGGTCAGCGCCAGCACATTGAGCTGCGAACCGGTCGAACCCACCAGCATCAGGGTCGAATCGGTCGCGTTGAGGCTGACGTGCTCCAGCGCCCCGCCGCCCTCGTTCACCGCGATCGGCGCTTCGCCGTACGGATACTCAATGGCCGGGGTGATGGTTTTCTTGCCATCGGGGTAGCTGACTTTATAGGTGTGACGGAACACCAGCGCCTGGCCGTTGGACAGGCCCACGGCTACCAGCGGATGACCTGGCTGGTCTTCGCCAATGGAGGTCACGGTGGTGCCGGCTGGCACAGGCAGATCGACGCGCTTCAATTCAGCGCCACTGTCGATGTCGAAAAACAGCGCCTGGCCCTTGTCGGAAACGCGCATCGCCACCTGATTCTGCTCTTCGAGCGAAATCATCAGCGGCTTGCCGGCGTCCTGCATCCAGGCGGGGGTAATGGCATCCTTCGCGGTCAGGCTGGCGCCGTGGAACAACGGTGCAACGACGTAGGCGAGGAAGAAGAAGATCAGGGTGATGGCTGCCAGCACGGCGAGGCCGCCGACGAGGACGTACCAGCGGGTGAAGCGATCCTTGAGCGCGCGAATGCGGCGCTTGCGTTGCAGCTCAGGCGTATTGAAATCAATGCGCTTGGGAGGGGAAGTCGTAGTCATTGGGGAATTGGCCAGATCATTCATGCGCACACCCTAGCGATCCTGTATGACAGAAAGATGACAATGCAGTGACGCACCAAATCCGCCGCCAGCGGGGTACTGGCAGTGGATAGAAAAATTCGGAGGGTGTGGGAGCCGGCCGCTTGCGGACCGGGCCCCACACTTGAGTCAGGCGGGGTTCACCCCTGACTCAATTTGTTACTTTTTTGCGACTTCAGCGCCGCCTTCCTGCAGACCCAGGTCAGCCAGTGCTTTTGCAGCAACCTTGGCTGGCAACGGGATGTAGCCGTCTTTCACTACGACTTCCTGACCCTGTTTCGACAGAACCAGTTTCACGAACTCGGCTTCCAGCGGGGCCAGAGGCTTGTTCGGTGCCTTGTTCACGTAAACGTAGAGAAAGCGCGACAGCGGGTACTTGCCGTTCAGGGCGTTTTCTTCGGTGTCTTCGATGAAGTCAGTGCTGCCTTTCTTCGACAGAGCAACGGTTTTCACGCTGGCGGTCTTGTAGCCGATGCCCGAGTAACCGATGCCGTTCAGCGAGGAGCTGATCGACTGCACGACCGACGCCGAACCTGGCTGTTCGTTGACGTTAGGCTTGTAGTCGCCTTTGCACAGGGCTTCTTCCTTGAAGTAGCCGTAGGTGCCGGATACCGAGTTACGGCCGAACAGTTGCACTGGCTTGTTGGCCAGGTCGCCGGTTACGCCGAGGTCGCCCCAGGTTTTCACGTCGGCTTTGGCGCCGCACAGACGGGTGGACGAGAAGATCGCGTCAACCTGTTCCATGGTCAGGTGCTGGATCGGGTTGTCCTTGTGCACGAACACCGCCAGGGCGTCCACGGCAACCGGGATTGCGGTTGGCTTGTAGCCGTATTTCTGCTCGAAGGCCGCCAGTTCGGTGTCCTTCATCTTGCGGCTCATCGGGCCCAGGTTGGAGGTGCCTTCAGTCAGCGCAGGTGGCGCGGTGGCGGAGCCAGCGGCCTGAATCTGGATGTTTACGTTCGGGTATTCTTTCTTGTAGTTCTCAGCCCACAGGGTCATGAGGTTGGCCAGAGTGTCGGAACCAACGCTGGACAGGTTGCCCGAGACACCGGTGACTTTGGTGTAAGCCGGAATTGACGGGTCAACGCCAGCGGCTACCGCGTGGGCAGTCGCAACGCCAGCAGCGACAAAAGTCATTGCCGCCATCAAACGCTTCAGTTTCATGCCTTACTCCTAGCAGATAGGGGGTGTTAAGTCGGGGCCAAGTATCAGCAGGCCGTGTGAACACTCTATGGCTGAAATATGACAATTGGATGAAAGGCCAGTATCGGGGTTTTGCAGGATGATTCGAAGATCTCAGAGAACAACACAGAACTAATGTGGGAGCGGGCTTGCTCGCGAAGAGGCCGTGTCAGCCTATTCATATGCAGACTGACACAACGCATTCGCGAGCAAGCCCGCTCCCACAGGTGAAGATTTTCAGCGCCCCTTCTTCCAGAGCCACGCCCCCACCAGAATCCCCATCGTGCAAAGGACGGCCACATAGTAAGCCGGGCCCATCGCACTCTCTTTAAGCAGCAGGCTGACCACCATTGGCGTCAGGCCACCGAAGATCGCGTACGCCACGTTGTACGAGAACGACAGCCCGCTGAAGCGCACCACCGGCGGGAACGCCTTGACCATCACGTATGGCACCGCACCGATGGTGCCGACCAGCAGACCGGTCAGCGCATACAGCGGGAACAGCCAGTTCGGATGATCAGCGAGGCTGTGATAGAAGGTCCAGGAACTGATCAGCAAGCCCAGCGAACCGAAGACAAACACCCGGCCGGCGCCGAAACGATCCGCCAGGGCACCGGAGATGATGCAGCCGACGCTGAGGAACACGATCGCCAGGCTGTTCGATTGCAACGCAATCGTCGGCGAAAAGTGATAGACCGTCTGCAGCACGGTCGGGGTCATCAGGATCACCACGACGATCCCGGCGGACAGCAGCCAGGTCAGCAGCATCGAGATCGCAATCGCCCCGCGATGGTCACGCAGCACCGCGCGCAGCGGCACTTCTTCGGCCAGCGCCTTGCGCAGTTGCAGCTCGGCGAACACCGGGGTCTCGTGCAGCCAGCGACGCAGATACACCGAGAACAGACCGAATACACCACCGAGCAGGAACGGGATGCGCCAGGCGTAATCCGCGACTTCCCCCGGCGTATAAATGCTGTTGATTGCCGTAGCGACCAGAGAGCCGAGCAGGATGCCCGCCGTCAGGCCGCTGGTCAGGGTGCCGCAGGCGTAGCCGATGTGCTTTTGCGGCACGTGTTCGGAAACGAAGACCCACGCCCCCGGCACCTCACCACCAATCGCCGCGCCCTGGATCACCCGCATCAACAGCAGCAGGATCGGCGCCCACATACCGATCTGCGCGTAGGTTGGCAGCAGGCCCATGATCAGGGTCGGCACGGCCATCATGAAAATGCTCAGGGTGAACATCTTCTTGCGTCCCAGCAGGTCGCCGAAGTGCGCCATGACGATGCCGCCCAGCGGCCGCGCCAGGTAACCGGCGGCGAAAATGCCGAAGGTCTGCATCAGGCGCAGCCACTCGGGCATGTCGGCCGGGAAAAACAGCTTGCCGACCACGGTGGCGAAGAACACGAAGATGATGAAGTCGTAAAACTCCAGCGCACCGCCCAGGGCCGATAGCGACAGAGTCTTGTAGTCATTGCGGGTCAGGGGGCGTGCAGGTTGCTCGGGCTGCGCGAGGCTCGAAGGCGCTGTGGTCATGGCAAGGGCTTCTCTTATAGTCGGATCCGCCGCCACAACAACGCTGGCTGTGGCTTCGGCAGGTTCGGCACCATAGCAAATTGTTCGAAAAAGCACATAGAGGCGCGTATTTGACGGTCAAAATCAGAACCCGATGGTCGTCGCGGAGTCTACCGACCGATATACTCGCAACCTTGCTCCGGTTTGTAGGGGGTTGCTGTGCGAAAACGTCGTTGGCCCGGCCTTTGAACGGGATCAGCCGGTTTCGCAGAGTTTCCCCTTTAGTTGCCTTATGGAAAACGTGACGAACGCAGTATGTTCGGTGCTGAATCGTTTTTCCCGAAGACGGCTACCACCAGCAATACCAAAGAAGAGTCACGGGTCAGAGGCACCCCCGGCATGATAGAGCTCGAACAAGAAGATCCGATCCCGCAAGGCGACCTGGCCCTGCAAATTACCGCACTCCCCCGCGAAACCAACGGCTTTGGCGATATTTTCGGCGGCTGGCTGGTGGCGCAGATGGATCTGGCCGGCACTGCGATGGCCAGCCGGGTTGCCGGTGGCCGTGTGGCGACCGTGGCCATCGACCGCATGGCGTTCCTGGTGCCGGTCGCGGTGGGCGCGCAATTGTCCTTTTACACCCAGACCCTGGAAATCGGCCGCAGCTCGATCCAGATGATGGTCGAGGTGTGGAGCGACGATCCGCTGTCCAGCGAGTGGCGTAAAGTGACCGAAGCGGTGTTCGTCTTCGTCGCCATCGACGGCAGCGGTCGTACCCGTTCGGTACCGCCACGCGCGCGTTAAACCTCGCCGCGGTTTTGCGGTCGATAGTCGTCCCAAGTGTCTGATCGAGAGCTGCCCCATGAACACGCCCAACGTTGAAGCCGTGAAACTGGATGAACTGAACTGCTGGCGCATCCGCCACGGTCAGGCCGAAGTGCTGGTGGCCCAGCAAGGCGCGCACATCCTCAGTTATCAGGTTGACGGTCAGCCGCCGATCATCTGGCTCAACGACAAGGCGCTGTTCAAGACCGGCAAGAGCATCCGCGCCGGTGTGCCGGTGTGCTGGCCGTGGTTCGGTGTGTTTGATCGCAACCCGCAAAGCGTGCAAGCCATGCGCGTCAGCGAAGAACCGGCAGCGTCCCACGGTTTCGTCCGGGCGATGGATTGGCAACTGGGCGGCATCGAAGCCGAGGACGATGGCATCAAAGTCGAGTTCAAGCTGCCGTATCCCGAAGGTGGCTTCCCGGGTTGGCCGCACCAGGTCGATCTGACCCTGACCCTGCACCTGAATGATCAACTGCACATCAGCCTGACCAGCCACAACCGGGGCGCCGAAAGCGTCAGCATCAGCCAGGCGCTGCACAGTTACTTCGCGGTCAGCGATGTGCGCAACGTGCACGTCGACGGTGTGGACGGCCTGGACTACATCGAGACTCTGGACAACTGGAATACCCACAAACAGCAGGGCGAGCTGCGCTTCGCCGGGGAAACCGACCGCATCTACCTCGACGCTCCGCCGCAACTGAGCATCGTCGATCCGACCTGGAAACGGCGCATCGTGCTGACCGCCACTGGCTCACGCACGGCGGTGATCTGGAACCCATGGATCGACCGCGCAGCGGCGTTCAGCGACATGGACAACGATGGCTGGCAGCGCATGCTGTGCATCGAGACGGCGAATGTGATGGATGACGTGGTCACGCTGGGCTCGGGTGTGAGCCATACGATGGGTGTCAGCGTCGGCAGCAAACCGCTTTAAACCCTGGTGCGAAACAAACTGTGGGAGCGGGCTTGCTCGCGAATGCGGTGTGTCAGATACATTAATCTCTCTGATACACCGCATTCGCGAGCAAGCCCGCTCCCACAGTTGTTTTGTGGCAAGTGTTAGAGATCGGACTCTTGCACCACCCGCACCTTGTCCGCATCCAGCGCGTACGCCGCGTCCGCCAGATCGTTGTTGACCTTCTCGATCTTCAGCGTACCGGTCACCCACAGCGGCGTGTAGATGTCATCCAGCTTCAAGCCTTTGGGATAACGCACCAGCACCAGTTGGTTCGGCGGCGGTGGCGGCACGTGGATGCAAGCGCCCGGGTACGGCACGAGGAAGAACACCGTGGTGCGGCCCTTGGCATCGGACTCCAGCGGCACCGGATAACCACCGATACGAATGTGCTTGTCGTTCATCGCCGCCACGGTTTTGGTCGAATACATCACCGCCGGCAAACCCTTGGCCTGCTTCATGCCACCCTTCTGGGTGAACGTGCCGGTGGCTTCCGGGGAGTTGTGATCGATTTCAGGCATGGCCTCGAGGGCTTTCTGGTCCGACTTGGGCATCAGTTCCAGCCAGTCGGTTTCCGGCAGTTCGCCGGCGTGGGCCAAACCGCTGCCCAGAAAAAGGAGAGTCAACAAAATGCGGCGCATGGAGGAGCTCGGTAAAAAAGAAGGGACGAACAGTCGCCGCGCATTCTAGCCCTCCCCACCGGTTTGGCAGAGAGGGCTTTGTCGCTTTGGATCAGTTCTTTTTGATCAGGCCGTAGATCACCAGCAGCACGATCGCGCCGACCAGTGCGCCAATGAAGCCTGCGCCCTGACCTGCCTGATAGATGCCCAGGGCCTGGCCGCCGTAGGTGGCTGCCAGCGAACCGCCGATACCGAGCAGGATGGTCATGATCCAGCCCATGCTGTCATCGCCCGGTTTGAGAAAGCGTGCCAGCAGGCCGACGATCAAGCCGATAAAGATGGTTCCGATAATTCCCATGGCATTTCCCTCTGAATAGTAGATATGCGAAAGCCTAGTCAGACTTTCGCATCCTGCCATCAGAGAACGGCGGCCCCGCAATGGTTCCGCCGCGGCCAGATGAAACTGCTTTTACTCGGCGATCAGCGCTTCGACCTTGACGATCTGCGCCTGCAGCGTGGCCATGTCGGCGCAGCGCAGGTTGGCGTGACCGACCTTGCGCCCGGCCTTGAAGGCTTTGCCGTAGTGATGCAGATGGCAATCTTCGATGGCGATGACCTTCTCCACCGGCGGAACCACGCCGATGAAGTTGAGCATCGCGCTCTCGCCGACTTTGGCCGTCGAACCCAGCGGCAGGCCGGCAACGGCGCGCAGGTGGTTTTCGAACTGGCTGCACTCGGCGCCTTCGGTGGTCCAGTGCCCGGAGTTGTGCACGCGCGGGGCGATTTCGTTGGCCTTCAGGCCACCGTCGACTTCAAAGAACTCGAACGCCATCACGCCGACGTAATCCAGGTGCTTGAGCACGCGGCTGGAATAGTCTTCAGCCAGCGCCTGTAGCGGGTGATCGGTGCTGGCCACCGACAGCTTGAGGATGCCGCTGTCGTGGGTGTTGTGTACCAGCGGATAGAACCTGGTTTCACCGTCGCGGGCACGCACGGCGATCAGCGAGACTTCGCCAGTGAACGGCACGAAGCCTTCCAGCAGGCAGGCAACGCTGCCCAGTTCAGCGAACGTACCAACCACGTCTTCCGGCTTGCGCAGGACTTTCTGGCCCTTGCCGTCGTAACCCAGGGTGCGGGTTTTCAGCACCGCCGGCAGACCGATGGCAGCCACGGCGGCATCCAGGTCGGCTTGCGACTGAATGTCGGCGAAGGCCGGGGTCGGGATGCCCAGGTCCTTGAACATGCTCTTCTCGAACCAGCGGTCGCGAGCGATGCGCAGGGCTTCGGCACTCGGGTACACCGGCACGAATTGCGAGAGGAACGCCACGGTTTCGGC
The DNA here is from genome assembly GCF_025466205.1 of Pseudomonas sp. 13B_3.2_Bac1. NCBI lineage: Bacteria > Pseudomonadati > Pseudomonadota > Gammaproteobacteria > Pseudomonadales > Pseudomonadaceae > Pseudomonas > Pseudomonas sp. 13B_3.2_Bac1. The sequence continues at coordinate 4,422 of NZ_JANLOG010000009.1, read as the reverse complement.
CGGGACGCTTTCGAACTCGAAGGTCACCAGATCGACTTCATCGGCCAACTGGCGCAGGTGATCCTGATCGCCGTAATCGGCCCGCAGGTGTTCGCCCAGTGCCGCGGCGCAAGCGTCCGGCGCAGGGTCGAGGAAAGCGAAGTTCATGCCCAGCGGAGTGCCCGCCAGCGCCAACATGCGGCCCAACTGGCCGCCACCGATTACACCGATCTTCATCTCAACAACCTCAGGCAATACGTGGGTCTGGATTGTCCAGGACGCTGTCTGTCTGCTCGGCACGGAAGGTTTTCAGTACCGCGTGGAACTGTGGATGCTTGGCGCCGAGAATGCTCGCCGAGAGCAGCGCAGCATTGATCGCGCCGGCCTTGCCGATGGCCAGGGTGGCAACCGGAATGCCCGCCGGCATCTGCACGATCGACAGCAGCGAATCGACGCCCGAGAGCATCGACGACTGCACCGGAACGCCCAGCACCGGCAGGTGGGTCTTGGCCGCACACATGCCTGGCAGGTGGGCTGCGCCACCGGCACCGGCGATGATCACCTCGATGCCGCGGCCCTCAGCCTCTTCGGCGTACTGGAACAGCAGATCCGGGGTGCGGTGGGCAGAAACCACCTTGACCTCGTACGGGATGCCGAGCTTTTCCAGCATATCGGCGGTGTGGCTAAGGGTGGACCAATCGGACTTGGAGCCCATGATCACGCCAACCAGTGCACTCATCGTCGCGCCTCTTCTCTCTGGGCGCCCGCAGGCGCGTCAAAAACAACAAGCCACGCAGGATTGCGTGGCTTGATTGTACGAAAAATGGCCGGACGTGCCGGCCGAAGGCCGCGCAGTATACCGCAAAGAAAGCAATAAACAGCCCCCGATTCGACCATCTGTCAGCCGAGGCAATACAGCGGTTTTATTGACTCGAGAATCAAGAACATCCCTCCTGAACTGCACCCGATAAACGCCAAGTAAAGAGCATCAGGAAATAAAAGCTAAAACACTAACCAGCCGCGTCACACGCTACCAATGTTATATAAACAACGTGAAGTTGCGGCAACTTGCGAACTTCAACTTAATAAAATATTTCGCCCTTATTAAATCATCAATATTTTCGGCACCCACCACCGAATCCAGAAACCATCGGAGCATTTAAATGCCACACCCATTGCTGTTATTAGTGTTTGTTCATAAGGATCTGGCAGATCATGACGCTGATGATATTTACGAAAAACAATTCAAATGGTTGGCCAAGGAATTCGAAACACTTTCCGGACGGCCGCTCGCAATCCTTTTCAAGTCACCTTCAGACGCGCCGGCCCTCACAGACCTGAGCTACAAGATTGACAGCCCGGAACAGACACTTCTTTCCTGGTCTAAAAAAGTCGAACAGCATAAACAGACCCAACCCGCCGACACTTATACCAACCACACGCGCAAGTACCTTCTGCTGACACGCGACAATCTCAGCAGCACGGTTGCAGGGATTGCAAGTCAAACGGGGTTTGTTGCCATTGCATCCATTAACGGTGACCAGACACCCGCGCATGAAGTGGGGCATATGTTCGGCGCACGCCATGAAGACTTCGAGGTTTATTACAACGGTTGGTGGGATGAAACCATCATGGCCTCCGGATCGCTTGAATCCTCTCTCAGAGGCAATGCCAAACGCTTCAGTGATAAAAACCGGGAAAGAATCCGCAAGTATCTCGAAGAAAATGCTTGAAACGCTTTAAGTCATGAACAACAGCGTGAAAGCCCATTGAGACTTTCACGCCTGGGCCCCTCAAGTCGCCGGGCCGGCTGCCCCGCCCTCAAGCTTGCGCCACAACAAGCGCACGTTGGCCTTGCGCACCAGTGCGCAGCGATACAGACGAATCTCCAGCGGCACATGCCATTGCGGGCCGCCGCAAACAACGAGTTCACCTCGGCCAAGTTCGGCGCGCACGCTCAACTGCGGCACCCAGGCGATGCCGAGGCCTTCCAGCGCCATGCTCTTGAGGCTGTCGGCCATGGCGGTTTCGTAAATGGTGGTAAAGCGCAACTGACGCTGGCGCAGCAGACCATTCACCGAACGCCCGAGAAACGCCCCGGCGCTATAGGCCAGCAGCGGCACACTGGCTTCGCCTTCCAGATCGAACAGCGGTTTGCCATCGGCGTCCGCTGCACACACCGGCAGCATTTCGGTCTGGCCCAGGTGCAGCGACGGGAAGATTTCCGGGTCCATCTGCATTGCCGCGTCCGGGTCGTAGAACGCCAGCATCAGGTCGCAGCCACCCTCGCGCAGCGCGTGCACCGCGTCGCCGACGTTGGTCGCCACCAGCCGCGTGGCGATGTTCAAGCCTTCGTTGCGCAATTGCGCGATCCAGCGCGGGAAGAAGCCCAGCGCCAGCGAGTGCGCCGCCGCGACCTGGATCACCTCGCCCTGCCCGCCTTCCAGATGATGCAGATGACGCAGCACTTCGCCGAGCTGTTCGACCACGGTGCGCGCGGTCACCAGAAACAGTTGCCCGGCCGCCGTCAGCTCGATCGGCGTGCGCGAGCGGTTGACCAGCGTCAGCCCCAGAGCGGCCTCGAGGCTGCGGATTCGCCGGCTGAAGGCCGGCTGGGTCACGAAGCGCCGTTCGGCCGCCTGCGAGAAGCTGCGGGTGGCGGCCAGGGCACTGAAGTCCTCGAGCCATTTGCTTTCCAGATTCATCACGTCCTCCCGGACACGCACCAAAACAGGTCACACGTCTGCCGCGCACGCGGCGTCACACCGGCATTATGCCGAATGTGCATAGGCCAGTGTTTAACAGCATTGGCCCAAAAAATCCCGGAAGCCTAGCATTCGCAGCGTTCCGGCATAGACCGGGTCCATATCGAGATGATTTCTATCATGTCCTCCGCTGCATCTTTCCGCACAGAAAATGACCTGCTTGGCGCCCTCGAAGTACCGGCTCAAGCGTATTACGGCATCCAGACCCTGCGAGCGGTGAACAACTTCCGTCTCTCCGGCGTTCCGATTTCGCATTACCCGAAACTGGTTGTCGGTCTGGCCATGGTCAAACAGGCCGCTGCAGACGCCAACCGTGAACTGGGTCATCTGAGCGAAGCCAAGCACGCTGCCATCAGCGAAGCCTGTGCCCGATTGATCCGCGGTGATTTCCACGAAGAGTTCGTGGTCGACATGATTCAAGGTGGCGCCGGTACCTCCACCAACATGAACGCCAACGAAGTGATCGCCAACATTGCACTCGAAGCAATGGGTCACCAGAAAGGCGAGTACCAGTACCTGCACCCGAACGACGACGTCAACATGGCGCAGTCGACCAACGACGCCTACCCGACCGCGATCCGCCTGGGTCTGCTGCTGGGTCACGACGCGCTGTTGGCCAGCCTCGACAGCCTGATTCAGGCCTTCGCGGCCAAGGGTGAAGAATTCAACCACGTCCTGAAGATGGGTCGTACCCAGTTGCAAGACGCCGTGCCGATGACTTTGGGTCAAGAGTTCCGTGCTTTCGCCACCACCATGGGCGAAGACCTGGCCCGTCTGAAGACGCTGGCCCCGGAACTGCTGACTGAAGTGAACCTGGGCGGCACCGCGATCGGCACCGGCATCAACGCCGACCCGCGTTATCAAGCGCTGGCCGTTCAACGCCTGGCACTGATCAGCGGTCAGCCGCTGGTGCCCGCTGCCGACCTGATCGAAGCCACCTCCGACATGGGCGCCTTCGTGCTGTTCTCCGGCATGCTCAAGCGCACCGCGGTCAAGCTGTCGAAGATCTGCAATGACCTGCGCCTGCTGTCCAGCGGCCCACGTACCGGCATCAACGAAATCAACCTGCCAGCGCGTCAGCCAGGCAGCTCGATCATGCCCGGCAAGGTCAACCCGGTGATTCCGGAAGCCGTTAACCAGGTGGCCTTCCAGGTCATCGGTAACGATCTGGCGCTGACCATGGCAGCCGAAGGCGGCCAACTGCAACTGAACGTGATGGAGCCGCTGATCGCGTTCAAGATCCTCGACTCGATCCGCCTGCTGCAACGCGCCATGGACATGCTGCGCGAGCACTGCATCGTCGGCATCACCGCGAACGAAGCGCGCTGTCGCGAACTGGTCGAGCACTCGATCGGTCTGGTCACCGCGCTGAACCCGTACATCGGCTACAAAAACGCCACCCGCATCGCCCGTATCGCCCTTGAAAGCGGCCGCGGCGTGCTGGAACTGGTGCGCGAAGAAGGCCTGCTCGACGAAGCGATGCTCGCCGACATCCTGCGCCCGGAAAACATGATTGCCCCGCGTCTGGTTCCGCTCAAAGCCTGAGCCGACGCGTTACTTGTAGCACCGCTCACCAGGTCGAGGGACTAGACACCTCTCACCTTTTGAGGGCTTGGGGATCAGTCCCCAAGCCCTTTTTTTTAACTTTCTGACCCTGAGACCCGTATGTCTGGGGACT
>NZ_JANLOG010000068.1:0-311 GCF_025466205.1 Pseudomonas sp. 13B_3.2_Bac1 | reverse complement strand
GATCTAATCAAAGACTAGAAATCAATATTCACACTGGAATATTCATTTCTAAACTCTAACAAGCAGAAGCAGTTAATGGTGGAGCCAAGCGGGATCGAACCGCTGACCTCCTGCGTGCAAGGCAGGCGCTCTCCCAGCTGAGCTATGGCCCCATACAAAATTGGTGGGTCTGGGCAGATTCGAACTGCCGACCTCACCCTTATCAGGGGTGCGCTCTAACCAACTGAGCTACAGACCCAATTTCGAGCGCGTAACTGATTAGCTAAGAGCTATCAGCTTGGAGCTTAAAGCTGCTTCTATCGTCTTCTTCA
>NZ_JANLOG010000141.1:0-338 GCF_025466205.1 Pseudomonas sp. 13B_3.2_Bac1 | reverse complement strand
ACCGCGCCGGGTGGCTGATGCAGATCCATGCGCAGGACCGGCAACCAGTCCCCGGTGGCATCGAAATAATCACGCTGATCCTTCTGTGCGCCGAGCAATGCGCCGGTTTGCGAGGTGTCGTAAAACAGCGCTTGTATCGGGATCCGTTTGGGGGCAGTGGCGTCCCAGTTTTTGATCTGCACCAGGTTGGGTTTGGCGACCCAGGTGGCATCGAAGCCCTGATGGGCGATGAGGCTGGCCTTGAACAGCACTGGCACCTGACTGCTGAGCGAGCATTGCTTGTCAGGTTGCAGGTTTTGTTGCTGGAAGTGCGCGATCCAGCCCTGCGCATCGCTGAT
>NZ_JANLOG010000027.1:0-343 GCF_025466205.1 Pseudomonas sp. 13B_3.2_Bac1 | reverse complement strand
GAACCTCGTTGCCGACAAGACGCCTGTTTCGACAAACGTCACCGACACCATCGACACCACCAACCTGTCGCTGACCGCGACCGGTACCGTGGCCGAAGGTGGTTCGATCGTTTACACCGCGACGCTGACCAACGCCGCTGGTTCGCCGGTGACTGTGACCCTGAGCAACGGCGCCGTGATCACCATCGACGCGGGTAAAACTACCGGCACTGTCACCGTTCCTGCTCCAGCGGACGACGTCTACAAAGACGCTGGCACCGTGCAGGCAACGATCAAAACCGCGACCGGTGGCAGCTTCGAGAACCTGGTACCAAGCACCACGCCAGCCGTGACCACCGTCACT
>NZ_JANLOG010000131.1:0-351 GCF_025466205.1 Pseudomonas sp. 13B_3.2_Bac1 | reverse complement strand
GAGGCGGTGGGCTACGCCTTTGAAATCTACAAACTGCCCTTTGGAGAGTGGAAGACGGCTGCCGTTGCGTACCAGGTGATAAGAGAACGTGACCTGGGTATTGACCAGTTTGCGCACGTCGGCAATGGGCAGCTTGAAATGGTAGTTATGCGGGAGATTGTCGATGATCTGGGTCGGGGCAGTGACGTCGACCTTTTCGCCATCCACGGTGGTGCCGAACATGGTCAAGTAGATGATGTCATTAAGCTCGAAGCGCGGTCCGGTGGCCGTGACTACGGCTGTAATGTCGTTGTTGCCCTGTTTATCGACGTCGAGCTTATTGTTGAAAGCCTCCTGAACGATAGGCGCGTT
>NZ_JANLOG010000136.1:0-351 GCF_025466205.1 Pseudomonas sp. 13B_3.2_Bac1 | reverse complement strand
GACGCGCCTATCGTTCAGGAGGCTTTCAACAATAAGCTCGACGTCGATAAACAGGGCAACAACGACATTACGGCCGTAGTCACGGCCACCGGACCGCGCTTCGAGCTTAATGACATCATCTACTTGACCATGTTCGGCACCACCGTGGATGGCGAAGAGGTCAAAGTCCCTGCCCCGACCCAGATCGTCGACAATCTCCCGCATAACTACCATTTCAAGCTGCCCATTGCCGACGTGCGCAAACTGGTCAATACCCAGGTCATGTTCTCTTATCACCTGGTACGCAACGGCAGCAGTCTTCCACTCTCCAAAGGGCAGTTTGTCGATTTCGAAGGCGTAGCCCACCGCCTG
>NZ_JANLOG010000064.1:0-379 GCF_025466205.1 Pseudomonas sp. 13B_3.2_Bac1 | reverse complement strand
AAACCTCGTTGCCGACAAGACACCGGTCAGCACTAACGTCACCGACACCGTCGACACCACTAACCTGTCGCTGTCCGCGACCGGTACCGTGGCCGAAGGTGGTTCGATCGTTTACACCGCAACGCTGACCAACGCCGCTGGTTCGCCAGTGACCGTAACGCTGTCGAACGGTGCTGTTATCACCATCGACGCGGGCAAAACCACTGGCACCGTGACCGTTCCGGCCCCTGCCGATGACGTGTACAAAGACGCGGGCAAAGTCGAAGCAACCATTTCCACCGCTACCGGTGGCAACTTCGAGAACCTGGTGCCGAGCACTGTGCCGGCTGTGACTCAGGTCACCGACACCATCGACACCACCACGGTCAAGCTGACCGCG
>NZ_JANLOG010000033.1:0-445 GCF_025466205.1 Pseudomonas sp. 13B_3.2_Bac1 | reverse complement strand
GGTGACGTTGGTCACGGCTGGTGTGGTGCTTGGGACCAGGTTCTCGAAGCTGCCACCGGTCGCCGACTTGATCGTTGCCTGCACGGTGCCGGCGTCTTTGTAGACGTCATCGGCCGGTGCAGGGACGGTGACGGTGCCGGTGGTTTTACCGGCGTCGATGGTGATAACAGCACCGTTCGACAGCGTTACGGTCACTGGCGAACCAGCGGCGTTGGTCAGCGTTGCGGTGTAAACGATCGAACCACCTTCGGCCACGGTACCGGTCGCGGTCAGCGACAGGTTGGTGGTGTCGATGGTGTCGGTGACGTTTGTCGAAACAGGCGTCTTGTCGGCAACGAGGTTTTCGTAGTTACCGCCGCTGACGTTGGTGATGGCGTTGGTCAGCGGGGCATGGCCGGTCAGCGCATCGTTCGGCGCAGTGGTGGTCACGGTACCGGTGGTTTTG
>NZ_JANLOG010000093.1:0-578 GCF_025466205.1 Pseudomonas sp. 13B_3.2_Bac1 | reverse complement strand
ACCGAGTCTGCTGCTGAAGGTGGCACCGTCACCTACACCGCAACCGTTGGCGCACCAGTGACCGGCTCGCCTGTAGTCGTGACGCTGGCTAATGGTCAGAACATCACCATCGAAGTGGGCAAAACCACCGGTACCGTCACCACCACTGCGCCGAACGATGCGTTGACCGGTCACGCGCCGTTGACCAACGCCATCACCGAAGTCAGCGGCGGCAACTACGAAAACCTCGTGGCGGACAAAACTCCGGTTTCGACCAATGTCACCGACACCGTCGACACCACTAACCTGTCGCTGTCCGCGACCGGTACCGTGGCCGAAGGTGGCTCGATTGTTTACACCGCAACGCTGACCAACGCCGCTGGCTCGCCAGTCACCGTGACGTTGAGCAACGGCGCCGTGATCACCATCGACGCCGGAAAAACCACCGGCACCGTGACCGTTCCGGCACCAGCCGATGACGTGTACAAAGACGCGGGTAAAGTCGAAGCGACCATTTCCACCGCTACCGGTGGCAACTTCGAAAACCTGGTGCCGAGCACCGTGCCGGCCGTGACCGAAGTCACCGACACCATCGATAC
>NZ_JANLOG010000019.1:0-588 GCF_025466205.1 Pseudomonas sp. 13B_3.2_Bac1 | reverse complement strand
CAATAAGGAAATCAACATCCGTATTCCGTTTGATCCGCTCATCGAGATCGACAACGCCATCGAGCTGTTCCTGTTGGGTAAAAGCCCCGACGGCAGCACCCACCTGCCTGATTTGGGCTATTACTTTCCGGATGAAAAGGACCTCGCGAATCCCGACGGTTTTACCATCAACGTGGCTGACGACCCCCTCGAGCCTATCAATGGCGGAAACCTGGAGGTGTGGTACCACCTGCTGAAAGACAAAGGCGCCGAGATCACCAGACAGGAATCCGTGCACGCCAGGGTGCTCAATGTAGGTGAACCGCAATTCGAGCTGAATGCACCGATGGTCAAGGGTGTGGAGAACCATTTCCTGGAGCCGGGCAAGCTGCCCGGAGGGACCACTGAAATGACCATCTACAAGCCGCTCGTGAGGCCATGGGTGAGAGACGATGAGGCCCAGTGGTTCTGGGAAGGCGACGTCTCCGGCGGGGAGACGGGTTCGATCAAGTTCAATGCTCTTAGTGAAAAACAGGACTGGCTCATCCGGCTGGATGCCGAGTTCGTGGCCAAGCACATCGAACCGAACCGCGGCAGCAAGATCACCGT
>NZ_JANLOG010000135.1:0-664 GCF_025466205.1 Pseudomonas sp. 13B_3.2_Bac1 | reverse complement strand
GGCGGTGTAGGTGACGGTGCCACCCTCAGCCGCAGACTCGGTCGCGGTCAGCTTGACCGTGGTGGTATCGATGGTGTCGGTGACCTGAGTCACAGCCGGCACAGTGCTCGGCACCAGATTTTCGAAGTTGCCACCGGTAGCGGTGGAAATGGTCGCTTCGACTTTGCCCGCGTCTTTGTACACGTCATCGGCCGGTGCCGGAACGGTCACGGTGCCGGTGGTTTTTCCGGCGTCGATGATGATCACGGCGCCGTTGCTCAACGTTACGGTGACTGGCGAGCCAGCGGCGTTGGTCAGGGTTGCGGTGTAAACGATCGAGCCACCTTCAGCGACGGTGCCAGTGGCACTCAGCGACAGATTGGTAGTGTCGACGGTATCAGTAACCGTGGTCGAAACCGGCGTCTTGTCAGCCACCAGATTCTCGTAGTTGCCGCCGGTCACATTGGTGATCGCGTTGGTCAACGGCGCGTGGCCGGTCAGCGCGTCGTTCGGCGCGGTGGCGGTCACGGTACCTGTGGTTTTGCCCACTTCGATGGTGATGTTCTGACCGTTGGCGAGGGTCACCACAACCGGCGAACCGGTCACTGGTGCGCCGACGGTTGCGGTGTAGGTCACGGTGCCGCCCTCGGCGACCGAGGTATCAGCGGACAGTTTGACGGTAGAA
>NZ_JANLOG010000034.1:0-97651 GCF_025466205.1 Pseudomonas sp. 13B_3.2_Bac1 | reverse complement strand
ACATGGGTTTCTTCGTTTCATTCAATAGGAGAGGGCATGCGCGATTACAAGTGGCTGCACGAATACTGTCTGAACCGCTTCGGTTCGGCGGCTGAACTGGAAGCCCATCTGCCCGTTCCCAAGACTCCCGCGCAATTGCGCAAGATCAGCGACGATCGTTACCTCTCGACCATGGCCCTGCGGGTATTCCGTGCCGGGCTCAAGCACAGCCTGGTGGACGCCAAGTGGCCGGCCTTCGAAGAAGTGTTCTTCAAATTCGACCCGGAAAAAGTCGTGCTGATGAGCGCCGAGCACCTCGAACGGCTGATGCAGGACGCGCGAATCATCCGCCACCTGGGCAAGCTCAAGAGCGTGCCGCGCAATGCGCAGTTCATTCTCGATGTGGAGAAGGACAAGGGCAGTTTCGGCGCACTGATCGCCGACTGGCCGGTGACCGATATCGTCGGTCTGTGGACCTACCTGAAAAAGCACGGCCATCAGTTGGGCGGGCTGTCGGCGCCACGCTTCTTGCGAATGGTTGGCAAGGACACCTTTGTGCCGAGCTATGACGTGGTCGCGGCACTGAATGCGCAGAAGATCGTCGACAAAGTGCCGACCAGTCTGCGCGATCTGGCGATTGTGCAGAACGCGTTCAACCAGTGGCATGAACAGAGTGGTGGACGGCCGATGAGCCAGATTTCGATGATGCTGGCTTACACCGTCAATCATTAAGAACGCGTCGCCCCATTCGCGAGCAAGCCCGCTCCCACAGGATCCTTGTTGAAACACAATATTGTGATCGACACAAAAACTGTGGGAGCGGGCTTGCTCGCGAAGGCGTCAGCTCAGGCGACGGAAATCTCGCCCTCGCCAGCCAGCTTGCGATTCAACTGATACCGCCACCGCACATACAGCAGCGCCGAGCAGAACAACGCCAGGCTCGCGACCATCTCCAATACGCCAAACAGCTGCCGGTTCGGGTCATACGCCGCCAGTGCGCCTTTGATGAAATACAGATTCACCACAAAACACATCCACGAGTGCGCGCGTGCGTTGCCCATCAGCATCCCCGGCGCGAGGATCAGCCACGGGATCAGCTCGACCAGCAGAATCACCCAGGGTCGGGCGCCATGCAGGTCGGCGAATACCAGGTAGTAAGCGGCGAGCAGCCCGGCGAGGCCGAAGAAGCACAGCAGGCTGAGGGCCCGCATCGCCTTGACGCGGGGTTCGAGCCACTCCACCGAGGGCAGGATTTTCGCCTTCTTCGCCACCCTCAGCCCTCCAGTTTTTGCGCGGTTTTCGCCAGGCGTGCGCCGAGTGCACGACACAGCGCCATCTCGTGCTGATCCAGACCTTTCTTGCCATCGGCGCCAGCGTGATGACTGGCGCCATATGGCGTGCCGCCGCCCTGGGTTTCCAGCAGCGCTGACTCGCTGTACGGCAGGCCGGTGATCAGCATGCCGTGGTGCAACAGCGGCAGCATCATCGACAGCAGGGTGGTTTCCTGGCCGCCGTGCAGGCTGGCGGTGGAGGTGAACACGCCGGCCGGTTTACCGACCAGTGCACCGGTCAGCCACAGGTTACTGGTGCCGTCGAGGAAGTACTTGAGCGGTGCGGCCATGTTGCCGAAACGCGTCGGGCTCCCGAGTGCGAGGCCAGCGCAGTTCTTCAGATCGTCGAGGGTGGCGTAGAGCGCACCTTCGTCAGGGATGCCCGGGGCCACGGCTTCGCACTCGGTGGAAATCGCCGGTACGGTACGCAGGCGCGCTTCGAGGCCGGCCTGCTCGACACCGCGGGCGATCTGCCGGGCCATCTCGTTGGTCGAACCGTTGCGGCTGTAATACAGAACCAGAATGTATGGCGCGCTCACGGCAACAGCTCCAGGATCTGCTCCGGAGGACGGCCGATCACGGCCTTGTCGCCGACTTCGAGAATCGGCCGCTCCATCAGTTTCGGGTGTTCGGCGATGGCGGCGATCAGTTGCGCTTCGCTGAGGCTGGTATCGGCCAGCTGAAGCATTTTGTATTCATCTTCTCCCGTGCGCAGCAGTTGCCGTGCGCTGATGCCGAGCTTGCCGAGCAAGGCCTTGATCTGCGCGGCGTCCAGCGGCGTTTCCAGGTAACGCACCACGTTCGGGGTCAGGCCACGGGCCTCGAGAAGTTCCAGTGCGCCGCGGGATTTCGAGCAGCGCGGATTGTGATAAAGCGTCAGATCGGTCATGGCGGGTCGCTTCTGGCGTAAAGTGGCGGCTATTCTAACTGTGCAGCGCGCAATCCAGAACCTTCAGAGGCGATGGGTCGCAGGCGCATCCAATTTTTGACCAGGGAACACGACATGACACGGCGATTGGCAGCGGCATTGACGATAATCGGGGCGTTGATGCTGGGGGGCTGCGGAAATGACTACGGCATTGACCAGAATGGTCAGAAGGTGGCGTCCGAGCGTCTGGATAAACAATGGGTAGTCATCAATTACTGGGCCGAATGGTGTGGCCCGTGCCGCACGGAAATTCCGGAGCTCAATCATCTGGCTGATGAGTTGAAAGGCAAGAACATCGGTGTGTTCGGGGTCAACTTCGACAACGTGCAGGGTGAAGACCTGAAGAGCGCCAGCGAGAAGCTGGGCATCAAGTTCACAGTACTGGCGCAGGATCCGGCGGACCTGTTCGACCTGCCGCGCAGTGAGGCCTTGCCGGTGACCTACATCATCGACAACAAGGGCAAGGTGCGTGAGCAACTGATGGGCGAGCAGACGGCGGCGGGGGTGATGGCCAAGCTGGAGGCGTTGCAGGCTGCCAAGTGAGTTGAATGGGCTTTTGTGGCGAGGGAGCTTGCTCCCGCTGGGCCGCGAAGCGGCCCCAAACCCTGCTGACTCGGTGTCTCCGGCAACGCGCGGTTAACGGTTTTGCGACTGCTGCGCAGCCGAGCGGGAGCAAGCTCCCTCGCCACAGTAACCTCAGTGTGCGTCTAAGGGGGTTAACCCTCTTCCAGCCACCAGCGCAACGGCTTGCCTTCCGCCGGCCAGAAGCGCATCTGCTCGATCGGCGAGATGTCCCAGCGTTCCACGCCTTGCAGCGCCTGCAGGAAGCGTTGTTCCTGCTCCATCAGCGCCGGCGCGCAGAGTTTGCGGGTCTTGCCGATCGGGCCGAAGCTCAGCTTGTCACCCTCGAGGGTGTACGGTGCGAACCAGTGGTTGCAGCCGCCATTGCCATACGCGCGGCCATCGTCACCGAGGGTCACGGTCAGGTGGCTGTAATCCATCAATGGCCGCTCGCCGATCCACTCCAGAATATAGCTGCGGTTCTGTTGCAACTGCACTGGCTCTGCGGCGCAGCCCACCAGACCGGCACCGACCAACAGGGGCAGGGCAAGGCGTTTCATCACGCAGGCTCCTGGCATTTCGGGCACAGGTGTTTTTCGCCAACGGCTTTCCAGCCCAGCTCGGCGATGCGCGCCGTGGCGGCCGGTTTCTCGGCGGTCTTGCCCAGCTTGGCGTCCACCGCGAACTCGAAGCTCAGCTCTTTGGCGCAGCTGTCGCAGTTGACCTGCCAGGTGTGGATTGCCAGTTCGCCGAATACCGGGCCCGTGGTCATCGCGGTCCATTGGCCCGGCGGATTGATCAGGTGGCGTACGGAGTCGACGGTCAGGCGCATGGACAAATCCTTGCTGCCTTTGAGGGTGACCAACAGGACGTCACCGTTACGGATCGAGCCACCGTTGCCGGTGACCTGATAGCGGCCCGGTACGAGGGCGCGGCATTCGGTGAGGGTGTGTTGCGGGTTCATCAGGGTGTAGCGGAAATCGTGTTCGACCATGGGTCCTCCAAATCTGCGCGACATGCTAGCACGGGCTGGATTGCAGGATGGCGTACGTGTGCGACCTTCGATCCGGTTCAAATTGCTCGGCGCTCATGGCAAACTGCCGCCCTTCAATCTGAGGGAACGGAACATGGCGCTGATCGAATGTTATGAATGCAAGCGGAGCATCAGCTCTGAAGTCAAGGCGTGCATTCATTGTGGTGCTCCGATGGCTCAGCAACACGGGCACAATCCGCAGCCGACGGTCGCCGCTGCCGCGACGACAATTTCATTTGGCAGTCTGCCGCGCAACAAGTCCGTGCCTGAAGCCTTCGTCCCGCCGCCAGCCCCGGAGCCAGCGCCGAAAGTGACACCGGCAGCAGTCGGTCGCCGTCGTCGGCAGCCCGAGCCAACCCCTCAACTTCAGCCCAACGCCGACGGTTCGCGTCCGGTGGAAGGCTGGTTGAAGATCATGGTGTTTCTGCTGCCGATGGTCTTTGTCTGGTTCCTGCTGCGTAACGGTCATTCGATGAAGCAGCGTTTTTTCGGTTTTGGCTGGCTGGCGCTGCTGATCCTGGCCTCGTCGCTGTCGCCGAAATAAGCCGGTAATCCTCAGCCCTCGACCTGGTTCTGCGGCGCGCCTGCAGCCCAGGTCGCGATGTTGTGCAGGGTGGTCGCGGCAATCGCGCCCAGCGCCTCGTGGGTCAGAAACGCCTGATGCGCGGTGATGATCACATTCGGGAAGGTCAACAGCCGCGCCAGTACATCATCCTGCAACGGCAAGTCGCTGCGATCCTCGAAAAACAACTGCGCCTCTTCCTCATACACATCCAGTCCCAGATAGCCCAGTTGGCCGTCCTTCAAGGCGTCGATCAGCGCGGGTGTGTCCACCAGACCGCCGCGTCCGGTGTTGATCAGCATCGCCCCCGGTTGCAAATGTGCCAGTGACTCACGGTTGATCAAGTGTTTGCTCTGCGCGTTGAGCGGGCAGTGCAGGCTGATGATCCGCGACTGCGCGAGCAATTCCGGCAGGCTCAGATAACGCGCGCCCAAGGCCACAACCTCGGGGTTTGGATACGGGTCGTACGCCAGTAACTCACAACCGAAGCCGTGCATGATTTTCGCGAAGGTCGCGCCGATCTGCCCGGTGCCGACGATGCCGACGGTCTTGCCCACCAGATCGAAACCGGTCAGGCCGTGCAGCGTGAAGTCGCCTTCGCGGGTACGGTTGTAGGCACGGTGCAGGCGCCGGTTGAGCGCCAGGATCAACGCCACCGCATGTTCGGCCACCGCATGCGGCGAGTAGGCTGGAACCCGCACCACGGCCAGCCCGAGGCGTTTCGCCGCGACCAGATCGACATGGTTGTAGCCCGCCGAGCGCAGCGCGATCAGCCGCGTGCCGCCGGCCGCCAGCCGCTCCAGCACCGGCGCGCTGAGATCGTCATTGATGAAGGCGCAGACCACCTCGTGCTGTTCGGCCAGGGCGGCGGTGTCGAGACTGAGCCGGGCCGGCTGAAAGTGCAGTTCTATTCCGGTCGGGCAATCGACGGCGAGGAAACTGTCGCGGTCATAGGTCTGGCTGCTGAAGACGATCGTGCGCATCAATTCCTCCTGGAACGGGGTGGCGAGTCAGCGTTGACGGCCACCACTTTAACGACGATTGCCGTTGCCGGTATTGCCGTGGATCAGGCGCTGATCCTGGCCTGAGTGGCGAGGCGATTGATCGCCCGCTCCAGCTCTTCCAGCGCTGCCACGGCTTTGGGATCGCCCTGTTTGAGCAGGGTTTCACTGCGCTGACAGGCCGCGCGCAATTGCGGCACGCCACAATATCGGGTCGCACCGTGCAGGCGATGCACGCGCTCAATCAATGCGTTCTGATCACGGGCTTCGCTGGCGGCACGAATTGCTTCGCGGTCGGCTTCCAGCGAGGCGAGCAGCATTGCCAGCATGTCGGCGGCAAGGTCCGCTTTGCCGGCGGCCAGGCGCAGGCCTTCCTCATGGTCGAGCACCGGCAGCTCATTGCTGCCTGCTGCGCTGTCGCTGGCGCGCTCCGGGCCTTGATTACGCAAGGCCAGACCGGTCCATTTCAGCACCACTTGCGCCAGTTGCCGCTCGCTGATCGGTTTGGTCAGGTAGTCATCCATGCCGCTTTGCAGCAAGGCGCGTTTTTCGTTGGCCATGGCGTGGGCGGTGAGGGCCACGATCGGCAACGGCGTGCAATGCCGTTCGCTTTCCCACTGGCGGATGGTTTCGGTGGTCTGGCGTCCGTCCATCCCCGGCATCTGCACGTCCATCAGCACCAGATCGAAGGATTCGCTCTGCACCGCTTTGACCGCCGCGTAGCCGCTTTCTACGGCCAGAACCTTGGCGCCCATGTCTTCGAGCAAGGTCTGCACCAGCAACAGGTTGGCCGGGTTGTCGTCGACGCACAGTACTTTCGGCGCACGGCTCGACAGCGGTTCGCCCGGTTCGCTGCGTGGTTGGCGCGGGTTGGCCAGATCCGCCAGCGCCCGGCGCAGTTTGCGCGTGCAGGCCGGTTTGGCCTGCAACTGGCTATGTGGGTTCGGTACCGAGAGATGGAACAGCGTCTGTTCGGTGGTCGGGCACAGCACCAGTACTTTGCAGCCCAGGTGCTCCAGATCCCAGATGTGCTGGTTCAGACGCTCCGGGAGCATGTCGTTGCTGGTGATGCCGAGCACCGCAAGGTCGATGGCCTGATCGGTCTGGTGCGCGCCGGTGACGCCGTTGGTCAGGCTCTCCAGCGTATTGAACGGCGTGACGTCGAGGCCACAGTCTTCCAGTTGATGCTGCAGGGCCTGGCGCGCCAGTTCGTGATTTTCCAGTACGGCCACACGGCGTCCGAGCAGCGGCGGGGCCGGCAGGTCTTCGCTGTCGTCGCGGGCTTTGGGCAGGCTCAGGCTGATCCAGAATTCCGAACCTTCGCCTGGGGTGCTGTCGACGCCGATTTCGCCGCCCATCTGTTCGATCAGGCGCTTGGAAATCACCAGACCCAGACCGGTACCGCCAGGCTGGCGCGACAACGAGTTGTCGGCCTGACTGAACGCCTGGAACAACGCGCGCACATCCTGACTCGACAGACCGATGCCGGTGTCCTGAATGCTGATGCGCAGTTGCACGCTGTCTTCGTGTTCTTCTTCGAGCATGGCGCGGGCGACGATAGTGCCTTCGCGGGTGAACTTGATCGCATTGCTGACCAAGTTGGTGAGGATCTGCTTCAGGCGCAGCGGGTCACCGACCAGCGACAGCGGCGTGTCGCGATAGACCAGACTGACCAGCTCCAATTGCTTGGCGTGGGCTGCCGGCGCCAGGATGGTCAGGGTGTCCTGCAACAGGTCGCGAAGGTTGAATGGAATATGGTCGAGCACCAGTTTGCCGGCCTCGATCTTCGAGAAATCGAGGATCTCGTTGATGATCCCGAGCAGGCTGTCGGCGGACTTTTCGATGGTGCCCAGATAGTCGAGCTGGCGAGGGGTCAGCTCGCTTTTCTGCAACAGATGCGTGAAACCGAGAATGCCGTTGAGCGGCGTGCGGATCTCGTGGCTCATGTTGGCAAGGAACTCGGATTTGATCCGGCTCGCCTCCAGCGCCTCTTTGCGTGCCAGATCCAGTTCGATGTTCTGGATCTCGATGGTTTCCAGATTCTGGCGCACGTCTTCGGTGGCCTGATCGACGCTGTGCTGCAGTTCTTCGCGAGCGTTCTGCAGCGTGCCGGCCATGCGGTTGATGCCCGAGGCGAGCTCGTCCAGTTCCTGACTGCCGAGCGGTGGCAGGCGGGTTTCCAGATGACCGTCCTTGAGCTGGGCGACCGCGTGTTTGATCTGGCTCAGCGGGCGGTTGATGGTGCGACCCATGCGCAATGCGAGCAGGGCGGCACCGGCAAGGCCAGCGGCAATCAACAGCAGGCTGGCAAACAGGCTGCGATAACCGCGCAGCAGCATGCCGTTGTGCGACAGCTCCAGTTCGACCCAGCCGAGCAGACGGTCGGACTCTTGCGGAATCACGTCGCCGGCAAGATTGCGATGCTTGCCGAACACCGGCATGAGGTAACGGGTGGCGTCATTGCCGCTGCGCCGTTGCAGTTGCGCACTGTCGCCGCTGGGCGCCTGATTGAGCATGGTCGGGCCGGCGTGCGCCAGCGGTGTGCGGTCGGGGGCGAGGAAGGTGACGGCGCGCACGTCGGGTTGTTCGAGAGACTGGGTGGCGATGCGTTCCAGCAGATCGGTGTTGCCGTGGCCCATGGCGGGCGCCACCAGCGGCGCCAGTTGCTCGGCGATCATTTCACCGCGCTGCATCAGTTGGGTCTGCAGGTCGGACTGTTGCATCCAGGTGAAATAACCACCGAGAACCAATGCCATCAGGCTGGTCGGCAACAGGGTCAGCAACAATACGCGACCTTTGATTCCCAGTTTCTTGAGCACACCCATCTCCTGCATCCCGCTGAACTGTTGACTCTTACGTGCATCCGGCACGCGACATTGGCGCAGTGTAGCGATTTGCAGGCAGGCAATCTTCGGAAAAATGATGTCGTCTTCGGTCGACAGCGCATGGCGCGTTTGTCCGCCAGGTCAACCTTGGGTTGCCCGATAGCGGGCAATCTTGAATAATCGGCCAACTGAGAATTATTTGCAGATACTCATGACGCTTGCCTCCAACGATTACCCACGCATTCTTGCCATCGAGGACGACCCGGTTCTGGGCGCCTATGTTCACGAACATCTGGGGCGCAGCGGCTTTAAGGTGACCTGGTGCCAGAACGGTCAGGAAGGGCTGAACATCGCGCGTCGCCAGCCGTTCGATGTGGTGCTGATGGACATACTGTTGCCGGGGCTCGATGGCCTGAATGTGCTGACCCAATTGCGCCAGAGCCATTCGACGCCGGTGCTGCTGATGTCCGCCCTGGGTGCCGAGGCCGATCGCATCAGTGGCTTTCGCCTGGGGGCCGATGATTATCTGCCAAAGCCGTTCAGCATGGCCGAGCTGCACGTGCGCATCGAGGCGATTCTGCGGCGGGTGGCCCTTGATCGGCGCCCGGCGGCAGTTACTCCGTCGGTGGCCAGTGGCACGCTGCGCTTTGACGATGAACAGTGCGAGGTTTTCTATAACGCGCAAGCCGCCGGCCTGACCCGCAGCGAATACCGCCTGCTGGAAACCCTCAATCGCAACGATGAAGAAGTGTTGAGCAAGGCCTTCCTTTATCAGCATGTTCTGCAACGCGGTTACGCGGCCCACGACCGCAGCCTCGACATGCACATCAGCCAGATCCGCCGCAAACTCAAGGCCATCGGTTACCTCGAGCGTGAAGTGCGCACGGTGTGGGGCAAGGGCTACGTGCTGAGTGCGCCTGATGAAAATCTCTGACCTGCCGGGGCGGCATTCGCTGTTCTGGAAACTGGCGTGCCTGCTGGTGGCGTTCTGTCTGCTGATGATCTGGCTGAGCTGGTCCTGGGGCCGCTACATGGAGGAGCGCAACCAGTTTCTCTCCGACGAGGCGCGCGGCACGCTGAGCCGCTATGCCGCTGAAGCCGAACGAGCGTGGCAGCGCGGTGAGCGTGACGGGGTCGATAACTGGTTGCAGAGCATGGAGCTGCGCGAGGCGGGTTGGGTCGGAGCGATAGACCGCAATCTGCAGTCGTTGAGCAGCGATCCGCTGAGTGAACAGGAAATCCAGCACCTGACCTTTTTGCGCGGGCTCGACTGGCCGATCCACAAGCAGGGCCGGCCGTGGCTGCGGGTGCCGTTTCCTCAGGATCCATCTGCCGGCAGTCTGGTGATCGAGTTGCCCGAGCGTTTTCTGCCGGGTAAATACCGGGTGTTCTGGAGGGTGATCACCAACGGGGTGATTCCGGGGCTGTTCACCTTGCTGCTGTGCGTCGGCCTGTATCGCTTGCTGGTGGTGCCGCTGAACAATCTGCGCGAACAGGCCAATGCCTGGCGCGCCGATCAATTGAATGTGCGCCTGTCGAGCGGCATTACCGAGCGCCCGGACGAACTCGGCGAGCTGGCGCGGGCTTTCGACTCGATGTCCGAGCGCCTGCAATCCACTGTCGCCCTGCAACAGCAACTGCTGCGCGACCTGTCCCATGAACTGCGTACGCCACTGAGTCGATTGCGGGTGGCCAGTGAAAGCGAACAGGATCTGCGGCAACTGCGCGAGCGCATCGGCCGTGAAGTCGATGGCATGCAACGGCTGGTCGAGGACACCCTGCAACTGGCCTGGCTCGACACCGAGCGTGCACCGCTGCCGGACGAGGCGATCCAGATTCAGGCCCTGTGGGAAATGCTCACCGACAACGCCTGTTATGAAAGCGGCTGGCCGAGCCTGCAATTGCAGTGCGCGGTGCCGTCGTCGTGCTGGGTGCGCGGTAATCTCAATAGTTTGGCGCAGGCGCTGGAGAACATTCTGCGCAACGCCATTCGTCATTCGCCCGAGGGCGGCATCGTGCGCCTCGATGGACGGCGTGACGGCGATTACTGGCATCTGTGGCTGGAAGATCAGGGCGGCGGCGTGGCGGAAGCGGATCTGGAACGGATCTTCTCGCCGTTCACCCGCCTCGACGGCTCGCGCCCGGGGGATGGCGGGTTTGGGCTGGGGTTGAGCATTGCGAGGAATGCGGTGCAAAGGCAGGGTGGGATGTTGTGGGCGGAGAATGGTGGGGCAGGGTTGCGCTTGAATTTTCGGCTGATTGCCGATGACGGCGGCGTGACAGCTGACGCCTTCGCGAGCAAGCCCGCTCCCACAGTGGATGTGTGTCGTCCGCAGATTGTATAACCAACACCGTGACCTTCTGTGGGAGCGGGCTTGCTCGCGAAGGGGCCCTTCGATTCACCGCTGAACTCAAAAGTCGCACCACCGGTGCGACATTCATCTGCTTATTCCCAGAAACCATAAGCACCATACTTTGCGTGATATGGCCTGCGAACGTTTGCCGGTATGATAGGCGCCCCCGCACGTCTGGATTGCGAATACGCCATGACCCTGCAGTACCCAACCATCGCCGATTGCGTCGGCAACACTCCGCTGGTGCGTTTGCAGCGCCTGCCCGGTGCCACCAGCAACACCCTATTGCTCAAGCTCGAAGGGAACAACCCGGCGGGTTCGGTCAAGGATCGTCCGGCGCTGTCGATGATCACCCGTGCCGAACTGCGCGGGCAGATCCACGCGGGTGACACGCTGATCGAAGCGACCTCGGGCAACACCGGGATCGCCCTGGCCATGGCCGCCGCGATCAAGGGTTACAAGATGATCCTGATCATGCCGGACAACTCCAGCGCCGAGCGCAAGGCGGCGATGACCGCTTACGGTGCCGAACTGATTCTGGTCAGTCAGGAAGAGGGCATGGAAGGCGCTCGTGATCTCGCCCAGCGCATGGAAGCCGAAGGCCGTGGCAAGGTGCTCGATCAGTTCGCCAACGGCGATAATCCCGAGGCGCACTACACCACCACCGGCCCGGAAATCTGGCGTCAGACCCAGGGCACCATCACCCATTTCGTCAGTTCGATGGGCACCACCGGCACCATCATGGGCGTCTCGCGCTACTTGAAAGAGCAGAGCGACAGCGTGCAGATCATCGGCCTGCAACCGATGGAAGGCTCGGCCATTCCGGGCATCCGCCGCTGGCCGCAGGAATACCTGCCGAAGATCTATCAGGCCGACCGCGTCGACCGCATTGTCGACATGGCGCAAAGCGAAGCCGAGGACGTCACCCGGCGTCTGGCCCGCGAAGAAGGCATCTTTTGTGGCGTGTCCTCGGGCGGTGCGGTGGCAGCGATGCTGCGCCTGTCCAAGGAAGTTGAAAACGCGGTGATCGTCGCGATCATCTGCGACCGTGGCGACCGTTATCTGTCGACCGGCATTTTCGACGCGCCCAACTGATGGCCAAGCACGAGAGAGGCCTGCGCTTCCAGCCCACCGGCGGCAGCAAGGCCGCGCAAATCCCGACCGGCAAAAAACAGCGCTTGAACATCGAGCGCCTGGCCAATGACGGTCGCGGCATCGCGTTTTTCGAAGGCAAGACCTGGTTCGTCCTCGGCGCCCTCGCGGGTGAAGAAGTCGAGGCGCGGGTGCTCGGCACCCACGGCAAAGTGGTCGAGGCGCGCACCGAACGCGTGTTCAAGGCCAGCGAGTTGCGTCGCCCGGCAGCGTGTCAGCATGCCGGTCGCTGCGGCGGTTGCAGTGTTCAACACTTGCCCCACGCCGAACAGCTTGCCCTGAAACAGCGCATGCTCGCCGAGCAACTGTCGAAGGTCGCCGGGGTCGAACCTGAAGAATGGGCGGCGCCTTTGACCGGCCCGGAGTTCGGCTATCGCCGCCGCGCGCGGATCGCCGTGCGTTGGGACATGAAGGCGAAGAAACTCGAAGTGGGTTTCCGCGCCGCCGGCAGCCAGGACATCGTCGCCATCAACGAATGCCCGGTGCTGGTACAGCCCTTGCAACCGATCATGACCCGTTTGCCGGAGATGCTCCGTCGTTTGAGCAAACCGCAGGCGCTGGGGCATGTCGAGTTGTTCAGTGGTTCATCGCTGGCGGTGTTGCTGCGACACATGGCGCCACTGTCCGAAGCCGACCTGACGATCCTCAAGGATTTCTGCCAGTTCCATGCAGCACAACTGTGGCTGCATGGTGAAGGCGAGCCGCAGCCGGTGGATGCC
Organism: Pseudomonas sp. 13B_3.2_Bac1; assembly: GCF_025466205.1. Taxonomy (NCBI): domain Bacteria; kingdom Pseudomonadati; phylum Pseudomonadota; class Gammaproteobacteria; order Pseudomonadales; family Pseudomonadaceae; genus Pseudomonas; species Pseudomonas sp. 13B_3.2_Bac1. Next base: position 85,206 of record NZ_JANLOG010000034.1, on the reverse strand, counting down.
ACGCAGGCGCTGGGCTATCGCCTGGAGCAGTGGGATCTGGATCTGGCCTGGCGGCCGGGGGATTTCATCCAGGTCAACGCCGGGGTCAATGAGGCGATGGTCGCGCAGGCGCTGGACTGGCTGAAGCCGACCGGTGACGAGCGCGTGCTCGACCTGTTCTGCGGTCTGGGCAACTTCGCCTTGCCACTGGCCAAAAGCGTGCGTGAAGTGGTGGCGGTGGAGGGCGTGCAGACCATGGTCGACCGTGCCGCTGCCAACGCCGCTAGTAACAATTTGCATAACACAAAGTTTTTTCAAGCCGATTTATCCCAGCCTTTGACCGATGCTCAGTGGATCGGAAACGGCTTTTCTGCGGTACTCTTGGACCCACCGCGTGACGGTGCTTTCGAGGTGGTGCGCAAGCTCGCGACCCTGGGTGCCAAACGGTTGGTGTATGTGTCGTGCAACCCTGCAACTCTGGCGCGCGATACGGTCGAATTGATCAAGCAGGGCTACCGGTTAAAACGTGCCGGGATTCTCGATATGTTTCCTCAGACGGCGCATGTCGAGGCCATGGCGTTATTTGAAGCGAGCCAGGATGGCTCGTCTGAATCCGTCTGACCTGTCCGGGCGGCGCTCGCTTTAGCCCCGCGAGCGCATCCGGGCATTGGGGGTCAGCGATTTGACGCATTGAATCTGCGTCGTAGGGAAGGTAAAGCAGCATGGTACAGGTGAGAGCACACCAGCCGATCAACACTGACGGCAGTATCAATCTCGAGGCTTGGCTCGATCACGCGGTCAGTGTCGACATGGCGCTGGATCGCGAAGCCTTGAAAGAAGCCTGCGAGTTCGCTCGCGAGGCCGAACAGCAGTCCAACGCCGCGAAGAATCTGTGGGCCGAGGGCAGCGGCAGTTTCAGTACGGGACTTGAGATCGCCGAGATCCTCGCCGACCTCAAGCTCGACCAGGACTCGCTGGTCGCGGCGGTGCTGTATCGCGGCGTCCGCGAAGGCCAGATCGAACTCGCGGCGGTCAGCCAGCGCTTCGGTCCCGTCGTGGCCAAACTGATCGACGGCGTGCAGCGCATGGCGGCAATCAGTGCCAGCCTCAGCCCGCGCCAGTCGATGGTGATGGGCACCCAGGGCCAGGTGGAAAACCTGCGCAAGATGCTGGTGGCAATGGTCGACGACGTTCGCGTCGCGCTGATCAAACTGGCCGAACGTACCTGCGCAATCCGCGCGGTGAAAACCGCTGACGACGAAAAGCGCAACCGCGTCGCCCGGGAAGTCTTCGACATCTATGCGCCGCTCGCGCACCGACTCGGCATCGGTCATATCAAGTGGGAACTGGAGGACTTGTCCTTCCGTTACCTGGAACCCGATCAATACAAACAGATCGCCAAGCTGCTCCACGAGCGGCGGCTGGACCGTGAGCGGTTCATCGCCGACGTGATGACCCAGCTCAAGGACGAATTGCAGGCCACCGGCGTCGACGCCGACATCAGCGGCCGCGCCAAGCACATCTATTCGATCTGGCGCAAAATGCAGCGCAAGGGACTGGAATTCAGCCAGATCTACGACGTGCGCGCCGTGCGCGTGCTGGTGCCGGAAATGCGCGACTGCTACACCGCGCTCGGTATCGTCCACACCCTGTGGCGGCACATCCCGAAAGAATTCGACGACTACATCGCCAACCCGAAAGAGAACGGCTACCGCTCGCTGCACACGGCGGTAATCGGCCCGGAAGGCAAGGTCCTCGAAGTGCAGATCCGTACGCACTCGATGCACGAAGAGGCCGAGCTCGGCGTCTGCGCGCACTGGCGCTACAAGGGCACTGACGTCAAGTCCGGTTCCAACCACTACGAAGAGAAAATCTCCTGGCTGCGGCAGGTGCTCGAGTGGCACGAAGAGCTGGGCGATATCGGTGGCCTGGCCGAACAGTTGCGGGTCGATATCGAACCGGATCGGGTGTACATCTTCACCCCCGACGGTCACGCCATCGATTTGCCGAAAGGCGCGACGCCGCTGGACTTCGCCTACCGCGTGCACACTGAAATCGGTCACAACTGCCGTGGCGCGAAGATCAATGGGCGCATTGTGCCGCTCAACTACAGCCTGCAGACCGGTGAGCAGGTCGAGATCATCACCAGCAAGCACGGTACGCCGAGCCGCGACTGGCTGAACCCGAACCTGGGCTACGTCACCACCTCGCGGGCGCGGGCGAAGATCGTTCACTGGTTCAAGTTGCAGGCCCGTGACCAGAACGTTGCGGCCGGTAAAACCCTGATCGAACGCGAACTCAATCGCCTCGGTCTGCCGGCGGTGGATTTCGACAAGCTGGCCGAAAAGGCCAACATGAAAACCGCCGAAGACATGTTCGCCGCCCTCGGTGCCGGCGACCTGCGTCTGGCGCAACTGGTCAACCTGGCGCAGCAACTGGTCGAGCCGGAACGCGGCAACGAACAGCTGGAGCTGATCCCGCGCAAGGCCACCGGTTACAAACCGGGCAAGCGCGGCGATATCCAGATCCAGGGCGTCGGCAACCTGATGACGCAAATGGCTGGCTGCTGCCAGCCGCTGCCGGGCGACGCGATCGTCGGCTACATCACTCAGGGTCGCGGCGTGAGCATTCACCGTCAGGACTGTGCCTCGGTGCTGCAACTGGCCGGGCGCGAGCCGGAGCGGATCATCCAGGTCAGCTGGGGCCCGGTGCCGGTGCTCACCTATCCGGTGGACATCGTCATCCGCGCCTACGACCGTTCCGGTCTGCTGCGTGACGTCTCGCAGGTGCTGCTCAACGAGCGGATCAACGTGCTGGCGGTCAACACCCGCTCGAACAAGGAAGACAACACCGCGCTGATGTCGCTGACCATCGAGATTCCCGGGCTGGATGCGCTGGGGCGCTTGCTGGGACGGATTTCGCAGTTGCCGAACATCATCGAGACGCGGCGTAACCGTACTCCGTGAAGATGGCTTCGTTCGAATGTGGGAGCGGGCTTGCTCGCGAAGAGGGCGTGTCAGTCGATATTTACGCTGAATGACACACCGCATTCGCGAGCAAGCCCGCTCCCACATTGGTTTTGTGTAGAGGCATGACAGATGTATTCACTTGAAGACCTGCTCCACCTGATGAACCGCCTGCGCGACCCGCAGTTCGGTTGCCCGTGGGACATCAAGCAAACCTACGCGACCATCGTCCCGCATACCCTCGAAGAAGCCTATGAAGTGGCTGACGCCATTGAACGCGGCGACTTCGATCACTTGCAGGGCGAGCTGGGTGATCTTCTGTTCCAGGTGGTCTATTACAGCCAGTTGGCCCGGGAAGAAGGGCGCTTCGAATTTGCCGGAGTGATCGACAGCATCACTCGCAAGCTGATCCGCCGTCATCCGCACGTGTTCCCCACCGGCGATCTGTACGCGCCGCTGGATGTGCCACGGCTGAATGAAGAACAGGTCAAGCAGCGCTGGGAAGAGATCAAGGCCGAAGAACGCGCCGAGAAATCCGCCGCGCCCGAGCAGCTGTCACTGCTCGATGACGTGCCTGCCGCGTTGCCGGCACTGTCGCGTTCGGCCAAGTTGCAAAAACGTGCCGGGCAGGTCGGCTTCGACTGGCCGGATGCGCTACCGGTATTGGACAAGGTGCGCGAAGAGCTCGATGAAGTGCTCGAAGCCATGTCCGAAAACGATCCCGACGCGGTGGCTGACGAGATCGGTGATCTGCTGTTTTCCGTGGTCAATCTGGCCCGGCATCTCAAGGTCGATCCGGAAACCGCACTGCGCGGTGCCAACGCCAAGTTCGAACGACGTTTCCGATTTATCGAACAGGCATTGCGCGACACCCGTCGTCCCATGGAAGATTGCACCCTCGAAGAGTTGGATGCCCTGTGGGGTGAAGCCAAACGCCAGGAAAAGAATGTGCCCAGCTGCGGCTGAGCCGTTGCCCAAGTGAGTAAGCATTAATGAGCCTTTCCCTTCGCGACCAGTTGCTCAAAGCAGGCCTGGTCAACCAAAAGCAGGCCAAGCAGGTCAGCAAAGACAAGCAGAAGCAACAGCGTCTGGCCCACAAGGGGCAGGCCGAGCTGGATGATTCGCAGCAACGCGCCGCTCAGGAAGCCATGGCCGAGAAGGTCAAGCGCGACCAGGAGCTGAACCGTCAGCAGCAGGAGAAGGCCGAGGCCAAGGCCCGTGCCGCGCAGGTCAAGCAGTTGATCGAAGTGACGCGTCTGCCGAAGCTCAATACCGAGGACTACTACAACTTCGTTGACGACAAGAAGGTCAAGCGCATTTGCGTCAACACGCTGATGCGCAACAAGCTCAGCAATGGTTCGCTGGCGATCGTGCACCATGCCGGCGGCTACGAAGTGATCCCCCGTGAAGCGGCCCTGAAGATCCAGGAGCGTGATCCGCAGCGCATTGTGCAGCTCAACGTGCAGACCGAAGAGGTCGCAGCCGAGGATGATCCGTACGCGGCCTACCAGATCCCTGATGATCTGATGTGGTAAACCGATAAAGCTGTAACAACCCAAACTGTGGCGAGGGAGCAAGCTCCCTCGCCACAGGTTCAATATTCGCCTAAGCGGATTTCAGATCCCGTTGCTGTTCTTGCAGTTCGAGTTCGGCCTTGTAGTTGTGGGCGTCGATCTCGTTGTGGAACATGCCGACCAGCAAGTCTTGTTGATGCACATCCCAGATCCGTACACCGGCGGCTACGCCTTCATGGGACATGTGTGAATCGTCGCGTTCAGTTACTTTTACAGTCATCTGCTAGCTCCAAATCTCAAGTTATCTGCAGCAAGGCGTGTGCAGGACTCTTTTATATGATTTGTTAGCTTGCTAAGTAAACGCTTGATTTGTGCAAGGTGTTGTTGCGGTTTTTGCAACAGTGCTACAGCCCGCTAAATCCGCGACATTCGGTCGCAGGGCGGGAAGTTGCATGACAGAAGTTTCATTTTCAGGCGCACTGACATCCTCTGTGGGAGCGGGCTTGCTCGCGAAGGCGGTATGTCAGACAGACTGATGTCGACTGACACGACGCTTTCGCGAGCAAGCCCGCTCCCACAGGGTTTTGCGCTGTGGCTGCTGGTTTCAAACCGGCCAAAAAAAAACGCCCCGAACCAGTCGGGGCGTTTTCATGTGGAGCTCAGCAGCGGGGAATTACTTGCCTTCCCAGCGCTTCAGCACCAGCGTGGCGTTGGTGCCGCCGAAGCCGAAGCTGTTGCTCATCACGGTGTTGATGGTGGCGTTCTCGCGGGTCTTGGTCAGCACCGGCAGATCGGCCACTTCAGGGTCCAGCTCGTCGATGTTGGCGGAACCGGCGATGAAGTTGCCTTCCATCATCAGCATGCAGTAGATCGCTTCGTGAACGCCGGCGGCGCCCAGGGAGTGACCGGACAGGCTCTTGGTCGAGCTGATCGCTGGCGCCTTGTCGCCGAACACTTCACGCACACCTTTCATTTCCGCGACGTCGCCGACCGGAGTCGAGGTGCCGTGGGTGTTCAGGTAGTCGATCGGGGTGTCGACGGTGGACATTGCCATCTGCATGCAGCGGATCGCGCCTTCGCCACTTGGGGCAACCATGTCGTAGCCGTCGGACGTTGCGCCGTAGCCAACGATTTCGGCGTAGATCTTGGCGCCACGGGCCAGCGCGTGTTCCAGCTCTTCAACCACGACCATACCGCCACCGCCAGCGATGACGAAACCGTCACGGTCGGCGTCGTAGGCGCGGGAAGCTTGTTCCGGGGTGTCGTTGCGCTTGCTGGACAGGGCGCCCATCGCGTCGAACAGGAACGACTGGCTCCAGTGCTCTTCTTCACCGCCACCGGCGAAGACGATGTCCTGCTTGCCCATCTGGATCTGTTCCATGGCGGTACCGATGCAGTGAGCACTGGTGGCGCAGGCAGAGGCGATGGAGTAGTTCAGGCCCTTGATCTTGAACGGTGTGGCCAGGCACGCGGAAACGGTGCTGCTCATGGTCCGCGTTACACGGTATGGGCCGACGCGCTTCACGCCTTTCTCGCGCAGGATGTCCAGCGCTTCCATCTGGTTCAGGGTCGACGCGCCGCCGGAGCCGGCGATCAGGCCGGTACGCGGGTTGGACACTTGCTCTTCGGTCAGGCCGGAGTCAGCAATGGCGTCTTTCATGGCCAGGTAGGCGTAAGCCGCTGCGTGGCCGACGAAACGATAGATCTTGCGATCGATCAGTTCTTCAAGGTTGAGGTCGATGGAGCCGGAAACCTGGCTACGCAGACCCATTTCAGCATATTCCGGGTTGAACCGGATGCCAGGGCGGCTTGCACGCAGGTTAGCGGAGACGGTCTCTTTGTCATTGCCCAGGCACGAAACAATGCCCAGACCAGTGATAACGACGCGGCGCATGCGAATAACCCTTAGAAGTTGTCAGTGGAGGTGAAAACGCCGACGCGAAGGCCTTCGGCGGTGTAGATTTCGCGACCGTCGACAGTCACCGAACCATCGGCGATGGCCAGGTTCAGCTTGCCCTTGAGGACGCGTTTGATATGGATGTTGTAGGTGACTTTCTTGGCGGTCGGCAGGACCTGGCCGAAGAATTTCACTTCGCCCGAACCCAGCGCACGACCACGGCCCGGCAGGCCTTGCCAGCCGAGGAAGAAGCCGACCAGTTGCCACATGGCGTCCAGACCCAGGCAGCCCGGCATCACCGGATCGCCCTCGAAGTGGCACGCGAAGAACCACAGGTCAGGGTTGATATCCAGCTCGGCGACCAATTCACCTTTGCCGTACTTGCCGCCTTCTTCGCTGATCAGGGTGATGCGATCGACCATCAGCATGTTCGGGGCGGGCAGTTGCGCGTTACCTGGGCCGAACAGCTCACCGCGACTGCAGCGCAGCAGGTCTTCCCGAGTAAAGGCGTTTTGTTTGGTCATGCGAGCTCCTCAATAATCCCATGCGGCAGGTGGGGCAAATCTTCCCGGCCGATCGACGCGTTCATGCCTCGTACCGGCAGCCTACTCATAGACTATTGCGTTGTGGTGAAAGTCACAGCACCAAGGACATGAATGTACACTTGTGCACTGAAATTTTTATTCAAGCCTCTTTTGAGGCTCGTTCGGGTGCCTAAGACTGCCGCACTTTCGCTTTTCACGCCAGTCGCAGATGGTCGAAAAACCGTCACTACTGCACCCAGCGCTGCAGAATCTGTTGTAGGTCATTGCGTTTGAACGGCTTGGCCAGATAATCGTTCATGCCCGCCGAAAGGCAAGTTTCGCGGTCGCCCTGCAACGCGTTGGCGGTCAGCGCGATGATCGGCACCTCGCGGCGTCCGGGCAGTTGGCGGATCTGCCGGGTCGCCTCGTAGCCGTCGATGATCGGCAGCCGGCAATCCATCAGAATCACTTCGAAATCATTGCCTTCAGCGCTGCGCACCGCTTGCGCGCCATCGGTGGCGACGCTGACGGTAAAGCCCAGGCTGCGCAGCATCGCTTCGATGACGGTCTGGTTGACCGGATTGTCCTCCACCAGCAACACATTGCGCCCCTCGCCATGCCCGTTGCCATTGGCCGCGCGCGGCGCCGCCAGTGTCGGCAGCGTCTGCTTATATAGCGCCAGAGGGATTTCCAGGGTGAACACCGAACCCAGGCCTTCTTCGCTTTGCGCCCGCAACGTGCCGCCCATGCGTTCGGCCAGGGTGCGGGCGATCGGCAAACCGAGACCGGTGCCGCCATAGCGCCGGGAAATCGAACTGTCGGCCTGCTGGAAGGCGTTGAACATCAATTCCAGACTCTCAGACGAAATGCCGATGCCGCTGTCGCGCACCGAACAGGTGAACCACAGCAACTCGTGATCCAGCGACTGCCACTGTGCCTCGATGCTGACCCGGCCACGCTCGGTGAACTTCAAGGCGTTGCCCACCAGATTGACCAGAATCTGCCGGATCCGCGTCGGGTCGCCCTGCACCTGCAAGTCGCGCATGTCCTCGGGAATCTGCAGGTTCAGGGCGAGGCCACGTTGCACCGCGCTGTGCTGGAACGACTGGGCGCAAGCACCGATCAGGTCGGCGAGGTTGAACGGAATGTGCTCAAGCTCCAGCTCCGAGCGTTCGATCCGCGAGAAGTCGAGAATGTCGTTGATGACTTTCAGCAGGTGTTCGGTGGACTCGGATGCGAGCGCCGCGTACTCGATCTGCTCCTCGGTCATGTCGGTGGTTTCCAGCAACTGCAACATGCCCAGCACTCCGTTCATCGGTGTGCGCAGTTCATGGCTCATCATCGCCAGAAAATCGGATTTGGCGTTGTTGGCCTTTTCCGCTTCTTCACGGGTCTGGATCAGTTGCGCCATCGCCTGATGCTGTTCGCGGCTGGCCTGCTCCAGTGCCTGGGCGAGGTTGTTGATGTGCTGCGACAGGGCGCCCAACTCGGTGTCATCGACGATCGGCAGCGGGGTCTTGTAATCGCCTTGCTGAATCGCCTTGACCGCGTTGCCGATATCGCGGATCGGCGCCGACAGACTGCCGGCCAGACGCCGCGCCAGAACAAAGGTGAAGAGCAGGGCGAACAACGCCAGAATCCCGGCCTTGAGCAGAATTTCCTGTTGGCGCTGACTGAAGGCATCGTTGGACAGACCGACGATTACCCGGCCCAGGTAATCCTCGCTGGTCACGTTGTTGCTGGCTTTGGCGTCGTGGAAAAAATCGCTGTTGAGGGCGATTCGTTGCAGGCGCACCGGGGCCTGGAACACCTCGACCTGATGCGGGCGGTTGTGCGCGTCGGCGGCTTGTTCAACGTAGGCCAGAATCCGGTTGGCGCTGTCCTGCACTTCCAGAAAGCGTACGTTCGGTGTTGCGAGAGTCGCCTTGAGCAGGCTTTCCAGCACTTCGTTGTTGCCGGAAATCACCCCGTACTCGGTGGCGGGCGCCAGTTGATTGGCGATCAGTTGCCCGGTGTGATTGAGCTCCTGACGCAAATCCTGAATCCGCACGAAGGTAAAGAAACTGATCAGCAGCAGCGTGAGCAGCAGGGCCGGGCCGAGGCTGATCAATTGCGTGCGGGTGTTGATGTCCCAGCGGCGACGCAGATTCATGGGTGGCTTTCTCCTTCAGCCAACTGGCGGGCAACAGACGCTTCATCGATTGGCTCGATACCGAGGGAACGAGCGACCTGCACATTACTTGAGACTTTGAAACGATCGGGGTAGAGCGTGCGCGGCCACGTTGCCGGGGGGCGATCGAGCAACCGGTCAAGGATCGCCAGCCAGTCGGGCTGATCGCTGTAAGTACTGGCGAGGCTGCCGGCACGCACGAACGCCGCGTTCGGCCCGATCAGCGCCACTTGCCGGGAGTAGCTGCTGAGCAGCAGGTTTTTCGCGGTTTTCGGGTTGTACAGATCGGGATCGTCGAGGCCCAGCAACACGTCACTGTTTCTCAGCACGGTTTGCAACGGGCGACTGTCCTGGGTGTTGTCCCAACGCTGGCTGACGATTTGCAGGTTCAGCGGCGCAGCAGCCTGGTGCAGCTCCTTGAGCAGAAATTCGCTGTGCTGGTCGAACAGCACGCCAACCCGCCGCACCTGCGGCAGAATCCGCCGAATCAATTGCAGTTGGCGGCCCAGCGGCGGGTCGCTCCAGAGCAGACTCAAGTGCGGCGGTTGTGCGGCACCGAGGCGTTGCCGGGCTTGCAGGCGACTGATGCGCAACACCAGCGTCGCCGGCCCCTGAGACTCTTTCAGACGCCAGTCGAGGCTGGGCAGGTCGAGCAGAATCATCCGCAGATTGGCCGGCAACTTGCCCGGTGCCGGCAGGCTGGCCAGGGGCTGGAAACGTACGTTGTCGGTGGGGCGCAGCTCGCTCAACGCCTGGACGAAGGCCTGCACACCCGGACTTTCTTCGGCTCCGGTCAACAGAATGTCGGCGGCCTGCACCGCCACCCCGTGCAACCACGCGGTCAAAAACAGACACGCACCGGCCAGCCAGTGGCCCAGGGTTGGTGTCTTGTTTGCCGTGCCGAAGCGCACCTTAGAACTCCAGCTCGGCGCTGAAGTACAGCACCCGGCGTTCGTCGTAATTGTTGTCGACGAAAGTGGTCGGTTCGTTGTCGAGCCGTTGTTGCAGCACGCCGGCCAGTTGCAGTTGCGCCTTGCCCAGCGGGAGGCGTTTGGCGATGCGCGTGTCGACCCGTTCGAAGCGGTAGCCATTGAGCGCGTTGTCGCCGTAATAGAACAGGGCGCTGTTCCAGCCGTGGCCCCAATCGCGCAGCCAGCCGGCAGAACCGCTGTTGCGCGAGGTGAATTGCTGATCCAGCGGATTGCTCGCTTCGGCGTCGACGAAGGCGTAGGTGAAGCGCAGGCGGTCGATCATGCTCAGGCGCCAGTCGAGCTGGGTTTCGGTGCCGCGAAAGCGTGAGCTGTTGGCGTTGCTGGCGATGTATTGGTTGTTGCGCAGCGGCTCGCTGATCATCCCGGTGATTTCGTCGTAGAACAGCTTCACGTCCACGGCCAGCCCCAGCTCGGCGAAATAGCCGTTGTAGCCCAGTTCGCGCGAGCGCATGTGTTCCTGATCGAGATCGCCCGGGCCACGGGTCTTGACGAAGTAGCGCGCCGAGGACTGACCGTAGGCCGAGGGCCGCAGGTTACTCACCTGATAGCTCCAGTTGACGTTGTTCTCGAACATGTCCGGCGAACGGATCGCCTCCGAGTACACCGCACGCAGGCCATGGCGCGGGTTGATCAGATAATTGACCGCAAATCTGGGCGTCAGCGAACTGCCGATCAGTTGGGTGTTTTCGAACATTGCGCCGCCCTGCAACAGCCAATGTTCGCTGGCGCGCCACTCCAGTTGGCCGAACGCGCGCCAGGTGGTGTCGTCCAGTGTGCCGTTGAAGTAGGTTTCGGAATCGGCCCGGTCATAACGATAGTTCATGCCGCTGACCAGCCGCAGGCTGTCGGACAGGCTGAGGGTGTCCTGCAATTCCAGATCGTAGCGCGACTCGCGGGCACTTTGGTCGATGTCGCCACACAGGGTCTGGCTGGCACCGTTGCGCCATTGGTCGAGCACCTGATTGGCCAGGGCCATTTCCTGTGGCGTTCCGGCTTCCGGGCCGGGGCCGGTGAAACGGGTGATGTTGCGCGCCAGGCGTTCGGTGTAGTTCGGATTGAGTTGCCACAGCTGCGTCAGCTGCGGGCTGAACGACACTTCGGCATCACAGGCGCGCCACACCTGCTGGCGATCCCAGTGCTGGGCCGAACCTTGTATATAAAGGCTATGCTCGGGATTGATGTCGAGATTCCAGCGCAGCGAGCCGGCGTAGTCCTTGGCGATCACGTCGGAATTGTTCCCGGCAGCGGTAATCCCCGAGAACACCGGGCGGTAGGTGTAGGGCCGCTGGTTACTGCCGTCCTTCGCGTTGATCTGCCAGTCGAGGCTCTGGTTGTCGCTCAAGGTCTGGCTGACGGCGAGGCTGAAGCGGTTCAAGCGGCGGCTGTCACGGTAATCGGCGCCGGTGCGGTCGCTGTCGAAGCCATCGTCTTCCTGGCCGGACAGCGACAGACGCAGATCGCCGCCATTCCACCCCGTGCCCTGGCTGGCATAGAAGTCGTTGATGCCGCGCTGGCCTCGGGTGACCTTCAGGCGCGTGCCGTGGCTGTCCGCCGGGTTGCGGGTGATGATGTTGACCACCGCCATCAGCGCGTTGGCGCCGTAGCTGACGGTGTTCGGCCCCCGAAAAACCTCGATGCGTTCGATGTCTTCCATGGCCACCGGAATGTCGCTCCAATCCACCGTGGCCAGGCCTGCGCGGTACACCGAGCGGCCATCGATCAGCACCTGCATGCGCCGCGCTTCGCTGGCATTGGTCCCGTGATAGTTGACCGCCGCCTGATTGCCGCTGATGTTGCCGACCATCATCCCCGGCACCAGTCGCAGCAACTCGCTGATGTCCCGCGCGCCACTGGCACTGATCAGCTCACTGTCGATGACGGTCATGCTCCCCGGCACTTCCGCCGGCGTCTGTTTCAGGCGCGTGGCCGTCAGCACCTGCGGCAGCGTTTCGCTGTCGACAAACAGGTCGTCCGCCTGCAACACCGGGCTGAACAACAGCGCCAGCAACAGCGACGAACGCGAAGGGGCAGAGGCAAAAGACACAACACAGCCTTGATCACAAAGAATTGGCGCGCATGTTAACCGAGGACAGTGACTTTTCCAGTCACGATGCGGGCATTTTCCTCGGTTTTATTGGTCTTCTTCCTACAAGTGCCGGTAATTGACGCAGGGGCTGGCCGCGCTTCGGTCGCCCCGTATAATGCCGGCATCGCCACTGGTATGGATTAACGGATTGCATATGACTGAACAGCGCCCGATTGCGGTCCTGGGAGGCGGAAGTTTTGGTACCGCCGTGGCTAATCTCTTGGCCGAGAACGGCCATCAAGTCCGGCAGTGGATGCGTGACCCCGAGCAGGCCGAGGCCATCCGGGTCAACCGCGAGAACCCGCGTTACCTCAAGGGCATCAAGATTCTGCCGGGGGTGACTGCCGTCACTGATCTGCAGGAAACCCTCGACGCCTGCGAGCTGTGCTTCGTTGCGCTGCCCTCGAGCGCATTGCGCACGGTACTGGCCGCCCACGCCGAGCGCCTGAGCGGCAAGATGCTGGTCAGCCTGACCAAGGGCATCGAAGCCCACACTTTCAAACTGATGAGCCAGATCCTCGAAGAAATCGCCCCGCAGGCGCGCATTGGCGTGCTGTCCGGGCCGAACCTGGCGCGGGAGATCGCCGAGCATGCGCTGACCGCCACCGTGGTCGCCAGCGAGGACGAAGATTTGTGCAAACAGGTGCAGGCGGCGCTGCACGGTCGCACCTTCCGCGTTTACGCCAGTGCTGACCGATTCGGCGTCGAGCTGGGCGGCGCACTGAAAAACGTCTACGCAATCATCGCCGGCATGGCGGTGGCGCTGGAGATGGGCGAGAACACCAAGAGCATGCTGATCACCCGCGCACTGGCCGAGATGACGCGTTTTGCAGTGAATCAGGGCGCCAACCCGATGACTTTCCTCGGTCTGGCCGGGGTAGGGGATTTGATCGTGACCTGCTCGTCGCCGAAGAGCCGCAACTATCAGGTCGGGTTTGCCCTCGGTCAGGGCTTGAGCCTTGACGAAGCAGTGTCGCGCCTGGGCGAAGTGGCCGAAGGCGTGAACACCCTGAAGGTGCTCAAGGCCAAGTCCCAGGAGGTGGGCGTGTACATGCCGCTGGTCGCCGGGCTGCATGCGATCCTGTTTGAGGGGCGCACGCTGGAGCAGGTGATCGGTCTACTGATGCGGGCCGAGCCGAAAACCGACGTCGACTTTATTTCCACCAGCGGTTTCAACTGATTCAACAGGAAGCGAGCCATGAACGATCCGAAAACCGAAGCCAAGTACGAATCCATTCTCCTGCGGGTGCTGTGGATGATCGTCTATGTGCTGGTCTGGCAAGTGGCGCAGTTCATCCTCGGCGCCGTGGTGCTGGTGCAACTGATCTATCGTTTGATTTATGGCGCGCCGAGCGCCGGCCTGATGAATTTCGGCGACAGCCTGAGTCAGTTTTTGGCGCAGATCGGCCGTTTCGGCAGCTTTCACAGCGACCAGAAACCCTGGCCGTTCGCCGACTGGCCAACCCCGCGTACTCCTGAAGGCGAAGCACCGCACGCCGTGCCGCCAGCGCCGCACCCGGCCCGCGATGAGGAACCCAAGCTATGAAACTCTGGGTGTTGCGTCACGGTGAAGCGGTGCCTTATGGCTCGTGCCCTGACTCCGAGCGGGAACTGACCGATCACGGTCGTCAAGAAGCCTTGAAGAGTGCGGCCCGGCTGATTGGTCAGCCGCTCACGGCGATCTACGCCAGTCCTTACCTGCGTGCGCAACAGACCGCACAGATTGTCCGCGAAGCCCTGGGTTTCGAGCCGGAGATTCGCACGGTCGGCTGGCTGACGCCGGAGAACGATCCGGACAAGGTGGCGGATCAACTGGTGTCGGTGAGTGATGTGCTGCTGGTCAGTCACAACCCGTTGGTGGGCAATCTGCTGAGCTATCTGCAGCATGGCGCCGGGTATCCGCCGGAGAAGGTCGGCACTGCTGGTCTGGCTGAGCTGGAAAGCCCTGAACTGCTGATCGGCTCGATGACCCTCAACAGCCTCAAGCATCCCTGACGCTGATTCCTTGTGGGAGCGGGCTTGCTCGCGAATGCGCTGTGTCAGTCACTGTAAATGTCACTGATAGACCGCATTCGCGAGCAAGCCCGCTCCCACAGGGCCCTCATTTTCAGCTGAAATTATTTGTTGGAATTTTCCAACCAAGCACTTGCTTGGTTGACTACGCTTGCTCCAGACCAAAAAAACAGGAGCGAGTCGCATGTCTGCCGCATTCCGTTTGCCGCTGGACGTGTTTTACGAGCGTGAGGCCCGGCACCCGCGCCAGCGTTTTCTGGTGCAGCCCATCGGCGGCGGGCAGGTCGAGACCCTGACCTGGGCCGATGTCGGTCATCAGGCCCGTTGCGCCGCGCACTGGCTGCGCGCGCGGGAATTGCCGCAAGGCAGCCACATCGCGCTGATCTCGAAAAACTGCGCGCACTGGATCATCGCCGACCTGGCGATCTGGATGGCCGGGCACGTCTCGGTGCCGCTGTATCCCAACCTCACGGCAGACTCGGTGAATCAGGTTCTGACGCATTCGGAAAGCGTGCTGGCGTTCATCGGCAAACTCGATGACTGGCCGGGCATGTCGACCGGTGTACCGGCGGATTTGCCAACCATCAGTCTGCCGCTGCATCCGCCGGGCGACTTCGCTTTCAGTTGGGACGACCTGCAACGCAGCTCGCCGATCCAGGACGATCCGCGCCCGGCTGCCGAGCAACTGGCGACGATCATTTACACCTCCGGCACCACCGGCCAGCCCAAAGGCGTGATGCATAGCTTCGCCAATCTCGGTTTCGCCACGACCCACGGCACCCGGTTGTTCGGGCTCAATGAGCATGACCGGCTGCTGTCCTACCTGCCGCTGTGTCATGTCGCCGAACGGATGTTCGTCGAGCTGGCGTCGATCTACACCGGGCAAACCGTGTTCTTTGCCGAAAGTCTCGACACCTTTATCACCGACCTCAAGCGTGCACGACCTACCGCGATGTTCGGCGTGCCGAGAATCTGGACCAAATTCCAGATGGGGGTGTACGGCAAGATTCCGGCTAAACGCCTGGATTTCCTCCTTGGTCTGCCATTCATTGGCAAACGGGTCGGGAGCAAGGTGTTGGCGGGTCTGGGGCTGGATGCCTTGCGCGTGGCGCTGTCCGGCGCGGCACCGGTGCCGCAGACCCTGCTCGACTGGTATCAGAAACTCGGCCTCGATGTGCTGGAGGTCTACGGCATGACCGAGAGTTGTGGCTACTCGCACATCTGCCTGCCGGGCCAGTACAAACAGGGTTGGATCGGCAAGCCGTGCCCGGAGGTCGAGGTGCGGATCGACGAGTCCGGAGAGGTGCAGGTGCGCAGTCAGGCAAACATGCTCGGCTATTTCAAGGAACCGCAGAAAACCGCCGAAACCCTGACCGAGGACGGCTTTCTGCGTACTGGCGACAAGGGCGAACAGGATGCCGAGGGCCGCTTGCGCCTGACCGGGCGACTCAAGGAAATCTTCAAGACCAGCAAAGGCAAATATGTGGCCCCGGCGCCAATTGAAAACCGTCTGGCGGTGCATTCGCGAATCGAGCAGGTCTGCGTGGTTGGCGATGGTCTGAGTGCGCCGCTGGGCTTGTGTGTACTGTCGGTGGTCAATCAGGAGGAAGCGCGGGGCAGTCTGCATTCGAGTCTGGAAAAGCTGCTGGAAGAGGTCAACGCCGGGCTCGACAAGCACGAGCGTCTGCGGCGGCTGGTGGTGGTCAAGGACAGCTGGGCGGTGGAGAACGGCTTTCTTACACCGACGTTGAAGATCAAGCGCAACGTCATCGAAGACACCTACGGTGCGCGGTTTGAGGAATGGAGCGCGCGCAGTGAGGCGGTGCTGTGGCAGGATTGAGCGACGATCAAAACAACAAAGGAAGCCTGCGATGACCTTGTGGCGCACCACTCCGAACATCGAGCAGTTGAATGCAATCCAGAAAAACACCATCGGCGAAGTGCTGGATATCCGGTTTGAAGCCTTCGACGAAGCGTCGCTGACGGCGAGCATGGTCATCGACCACCGCACCCATCAACCCTACGGTCTGCTGCATGGCGGCGCCTCGGTGGTGCTGGCGGAAACCGTTGGCTCGATGGCCAGTTACCTGTGCATCGATGCGAGCAAGTTCTACTGCGTGGGGCTGGAGATCAACGCCAACCATTTGCGCGGCTTGCGCAGCGGGCGGGTGACTGCAGTGGCCACGCCAATTCACATCGGTCGCACCACCCACGTCTGGGATATCCGCCTGACCAGTGATGAAGGCAAGGCCAGTTGTGTGTCGCGGTTGACCATGGCGGTGGTGCCATTGGGCGAGCAGCCGCCGGCGCGCTGAGGTTCGATGTGCCCATAGCCATGACCGGACTGTCATCATTCCTGGCAGTTACGGTCATTGCTGTGGGGCGCGGTCTTGCGGACAATCAGCGGCATGTTTTCCGCTCATGGATTTACCGGCATGTCGCAACCGATCTTTTTCGCCCACGCCAACGGGTTTCCCTCGGGCACCTATGGCAAGTTGTTCGCGGCGCTGGCGCCCGAGTATCGGGTCGCGCATCTGGAACAGCATGCCCATGACCCGCGTTTCCCGGCGGACGACAACTGGTACAACCTGGTCGACGAGTTGATCCACCATTTACAGCAGCAGGATCAACCGGTGTGGGGCGTCGGCCATTCGTTTGGTGGCGTGTTGCACCTGCACGCGGCGTTGCGCTGCCCTGAGTTGTATCGCGGTGTGGTCATGCTCGACTCGCCGGTACTGACCCGCACCGATCAGTGGGTGATCCGCGCTGCCAAGCGTTTCGGCTTCATCGACAAACTGACCCCGGCCGGACGTACGTTGGGCCGGCGCGAAGAATTCGCCGACCTCGACAGTGCGCGCAGCTATTTTGCCGGCAAGACGCTGTTTCGCGGTTTCGATCCGGAATGTTTCGATGCCTACCTGCAACACGGGCTGCATGCGGTCGGCGACAAGCTGCGTCTGCGCTTCGACCCCGCCACCGAAATCAGTATCTATCGCGGCGTGCCGCACACCAGTCCGGGCCGCACGCGCCAATTGCAGGTGCCGCTGGCCGTGGTGCGTGGCCACAAGAGCCGCGTGGTCATGCGTCATCACACCCGATTCGTCGGGCGCCTGCCGCAGGGTGAAGCGCTGAGCATGCCCGGCGGGCACATGTTCCCGCTCGAGCGTCCGCAAGACACGGCACGCCTGCTCAAAGAGCTGTTTACGCGCTGGGAGCGCCGCCAACAGAAGGATTGCGCATGAACCCGACCTTCGAAGAAGTGCGCCTGAGCCTGCCGCATATCGAACTGGCGGCGCACTTGTTCGGTCCCGAGGACGGCCTGCCGGTGATTGCCCTGCATGGCTGGCTCGACAACGCCAACAGCTTCGCGCGCCTGGCGCCCAAGCTCAAAGGTTTGCGCATCATCGCGCTGGACATGGCCGGGCATGGGCATTCCGGGCATCGACCGAATGGCGCCGGTTATGCGCTGTGGGATTACGCCCACGACGTGTTGCAGGTCGCCGAGCAACTGGGCTGGAAGCGTTTCGGCCTGCTCGGGCATTCGATGGGCGCGATCGTTTCGCTGGTGCTGGCCGGTTCGTTGCCGGAGCGCATCACTCACCTGGCGTTGATCGACGGGGTGATTCCTCCTACGGACAAAGGCGAAAATGCCGCCGAGCGCATGGGCATGGCCCTGCAAGCGCAGCTGGATCTGCGCGAGAAGCGCAAGCCGGTCTACAACACCCTCGATCGTGCTATCGAAGCGCGGATGAAGGGCCTGGTGGCGGTCAGCCGCGAAGCCGCTGAACTGTTGGCGCAACGCGGCCTGATGCCGGTGCCCGGCGGTTATACCTGGCGCACCGACAATCGCCTGACCCTGCCATCACCGCTGCGCCTGACTCAGGAGCAGGCAATGGCCTTCGTCCAGCGCATCACCTGCCCGGCGCAACTGGTGGTGGCCGCCGACGGCATGCTGGCCAAACATCCGGAGTTGCTGGAGCGTCTACCCTTTAGCCAGGAACAGCTGGCGGGCGGGCACCATTTGCACCTGAACGATGAGTCCGGTGCCGACCTTGTCGCAGACTGTTTCAATCGCTTCTTCGCCATTCCTTGACTTGCACCGGGCAACTGTCGAGGCTGGGCGGGTTGAAATGGGAGACAACCACGATGGATTTCTATACCGCTGCGAACCCGACCCGCCAAGCCATGCCGATCCGATGAGCCTGACTATGCGGTCACTCAGTCTGTTGGCGCTGTGCTGCTTCAGTTCCGTTTCGTTCGCCGCCGACGTGCCCGGCAGCCAGGATCTGCAGATCGTGCCGCGTCTGGCCGATGCGCAGATCGTCGACTATCGCCCTCCCGTGGAGCTTGAGCGGATCTATCCGCTGGGCTCGATCCGCAAGATCAGCGGCCAGTTACGCTTTGACGGCCAGGTCACGGCGCGTGGCCAGACCACCTCGGTCACCTATGAGTTACCCCCGGAGCATTCCGCCACCGAAGCCTTCACCGCGGCTCGCGAAGCCCTGCAAAAGCAGGACGCCGAGTTGTTGTTCTGGTGTCAGGCCCGCGACTGCGGCGAAAGCAGCCTGTGGGCCAATGAAGTGTTCGGCAATTCCAAGCTGTACGGCGCCGATGAGCAACAGGCCTATCTGCTGTTGCGTCTGGCCGCGCCGAAGGACAACACCCTGGTGGCGCTCTACAGCATCACCCGCGGCAATCGCAAAGCCTACCTGCATGTCGAACAGTTTGAAGCGGGCGCACCGTTGGGCGAGTTGCTGCCGACGTCGGCCACGTTGCTGCGACAGCTCAAAAGCACCGGTGAGCTGGACTTTCCCAAGCTGACCGGCGATCCGGATGACACCTGGCTACGGCTGATTTCCCGTGGCTTGAACCTCGACACCACCCAGCGCGTGACGATTGCCGGACCCAAGGCCGAGGCCTGGCGTCAGGCGCTGATCGGCCAGGGTGTGCGCGCGGCGCGGATGGAGACGGGGAGCGCCGACGGCTCTGGCCTGCGCATCGATCTGTTGCGATAAGCTGCACCGGGCGTGCGCGCGTGGCGTGTTCGCCTACTCTTTGACGAACTGAATTCTTCGAGACTTTACATGCTCAATAACGATCGGCTGTTGGTGCAAATCCTCCTGCTGGTGCTGTTCGGTGCCAGCCTGTGGGTGATGGCGCCGTTCTGGTCGGCGCTGTTCTGGGGCGCGGTACTGGCCTTTGCCAGTTGGCCGCTGATGCGCCTGTTGACCCGTTGGCTCAATGGCCGCGAATCGCTGGCCGCAGCCATTCTGACTCTGGGCTGGATGTTGCTGGTGGCGGCGCCGCTGGTGTGGCTGGGGTTCAACCTGGCCGATCACGTACGCGACGCCACGGTCTTCATCAAGGACGTGCAGGTCGACGGTCTGCCTGAGGCGCCGGTCTGGCTCGGGACTATCCCGTTGGTGGGCGAACGTCTGGTGGGCCTCTGGAACAGCATTGATGAGCAGGGTGCGGCGCTGATGGTATCGATCAAGCCCTACCTGGGGCAGGTGGGTAACTGGTTGCTGGCGCGCAGTGCACAGATCGGTGGCGGCATCCTTGAGCTGACCCTGAGCATTGTCTTCGTGTTCTTTTTCTATCGCGACGGGCCGCGATTGGCGGCGTTCGTTCACAGCCTGCTGCAGCGGCTGATCGGTGAGCGGGCCGGGTACTACATCGAGTTAGTGGCCGGTACGGTGCAGCGGGTGGTCAACGGGGTGATCGGTACGGCGGCGGCGCAGGCGATTCTGGCGTTGATCGGGTTTCTGATTGCCGGGGTTCCGGGGGCTCTGGTGCTGGGGATCGTGACCTTTCTGTTGAGTCTGATTCCGATGGGGCCACCCTTGGTGTGGATTCCGGCCACAGCCTGGCTGGCGTGGAAGGGTGAGTATGGGATGGCGGTGTTTCTCGGGATCTGGGGGACGTTCATCATCAGTGGCGTGGATAACGTGTTGAAGCCTTATCTGATCAGCCGCGGTGGGAATCTGCCGTTGGTGATTGTGTTGCTTGGGGTGTTTGGCGGGTTGATTGCGTTTGGGTTTATCGGGTTGTTTATTGGGCCTACGTTGTTGGCGGTGGCCTATAGTTTGTTGACGGATTGGAGTAAGAGTCAGGCTCGGGTTTAGGTGCCTTGGCTTTTTTGGGGTTGTGGGCATATCCGTTGGTTTGGGTGTGGCGGCTGGCGGTTTCGCCCTTACGGCGAGTCACTTTTCCAGACGCCGAAAAGTAACCAAAAGGCTTGGCCCCGGCGTACGGCCCTCGCTTAGGCTCGGGTTCCTTCGTTGCGGGATTCATCCGGGGGCATCGCCTCCGGTTTGCTTCGCTGCACCTCCTCTCGATGTGTTTGGCTGCGCCAAACGGTCGCTGCGCTCCCACCCCCCGGATGAACCCCTCCACTCAGCCTGCCGAAGGGGCCGGCACGGCAAGATCAAGAGCTGCAGCCGAGCTTGCGCTCATCCTGTTGAGTGGTGAAAAGCATGTGGTCGGCTTTTGCTTTTCTGTAGGAGCCAGCCTGCTGGCGATGGCGGCCTTACAGCCGACCAATTTCCAACTGAATGCCTTCAATCCCTGTGGGAGCTGGCTTGCCAGCGATGGCGGCCTTACAGCCGACCAATCTCCAACTGCCTGCACCCAATCCACTGTGGGAGCGAGCCTGCTCGCGATGGCGGCCTTACAGCCAACCAACCTCTAACTGCCTGTACTCGATCCAATTGTAGGAGTGAGCCTGCTCGCGAAGAGGCATATCAGGCAACCAGCCTCTCACGGCCACACCCAAATGATCGTTCCCACACCGCTGCATGGAAACGATCATCCATCACGACATCATCTCAGGTCGCCACATTCAGGTATTTGCCCACCGGCGCGGCATTGTCGAGCGAGTATTGTTTGCTCAAGTTGGCAATCATCCGGTTCAGCGCTTCGCTGGTGGTCTGGGTGCTGGCGGTATGTTCTTCGGGCGGGCGTTCCCGACCTGTCTGTAGCGCCGCTTTCAGTTCGTCGCTGCTCACGCCACCGCTGCTGTCGCTATCCAACACCTTGAGCAGCGCGGCGCTGGTGTCGGTGCTGGTTGTCGAGGTGTTATCGCTGGTCTGCAGGGCACTGCTCAGTTCGGTAGCGCTGATGTTGCCATCACCATCGGCATCCAGTTGGCTGAACAGTGCGTCGCTGGAGGCTTGTTGCGGGGGCGGAGGTGGGGTCAGGCTGGCGGAGAGTTCGTCCTGGCTGACGGTGCCGTCCTTGTTCTTGTCCAGGGCCGAGAATATTTGGTTGCTGTCGGCGCTGCTGCCTGCGCTGGTCAGGCCGGTGCTCAGTTCGTCGCTGCTGATGGCGCCGTCGCCATCGGTGTCGAGGGCGCTGATCAGGGCGTCGGCGAGGTCGGTGTTGGGGGCTTGATCCTGAGGCGGCGGGGGTGCCATCGCGGTCATTTCTTCGGCGCTGAGGCTGCCGCTATCGTCGCTGTCCAGATCGCCGAATTGCTTGCTTAGGTTGATCAGCACGCCATCGTCGGATTTCTGCGACAGGGCACTTTTCAGTTCGTCCTGATCCACCGCGCCGTCGCCGTTGCTGTCGAGTTTGGCGAACAGTTCCTTTTGCAATTGCTGGCTGCGGGCGTTCTGGGTGGTGCTGCTGGTGCTGGTATAGCTCGTGTAGTTGCTGACGCTACCGATCATGGGCTCACTCCTTGGACTGTCAAACCGGTTCGCATACCGGCTTGTGCAGACTCAAGGGGCAAGTTGTCCTGGGTATTTGGGATTTGTACCGGTGGGTATACACGATGGAGTGAACACCACTGAAACCTGTGGGAGCGGGCTTGCTCGCGAAGGCGGCCGATCATTCAACACAGAAGTCGACTGACACACCGCTTTCGCGAGCAAGCCCGCTCCCACGGGGGATATGTGTGTTTCTCAGGAGCGCGGCAGGCGGATGATTGCGGTCAGGCCGCCACCCGGGGTTTCTTCCAGATTCAACTGGCCACCCAAACGCTGCGCTGCCTCGCGGGCGATGGTCATGCCCAGGCCGACGCCGCCGGAGTTGCGGTTGCGTGAGCCTTCCAGGCGATAGAACGGTTCGAACACCGCCTCGCGTTTGTCTTCGGCAATCCCCGGGCCGTGGTCGATCACGCGGATCAGCAGTTGCTCGCGTTGATCCTGCAATTCGATGCGCGCCTGCCCTGCATAGCGCAGGGCGTTGTCCATCAGGTTGTTGATGCACGAGCGCAGCGCCATCGGCTGCACCTGCAGCGGTGCGCAATGGCCGCTGACGTCAACGTCGGCGCCCTGATCCTGAGCGTTTTCGCACAGCGATTCGACCAGCGCCTGCACGTCCATCAACTGCAACGCTTCGCTGGTGCGCTGTTCGTGCAGGTAGGTGAGGGTGGCGTCGAGCATGCCGATCATGTCGTTGAGGTCTTGGCGCATCTGGCCTTGCAGTTTTTCGTCGTCGATCTGTTCCAGGCGCAGCTTCAACCGCGACAGCGGCGTGCGCAGGTCGTGGGAGACGGCGCCGAGCATGCGTGCTCGCTGCTGCACCTGTTCACGAATGCGTTGTTGCATCAGGTTGAAGGTGTTCGCGGCTTGTCGGGCTTCACGCGGGCCGGACTCGTCCAGCGGCGGGCTGTCGAGGTTTTCGCTGAGGCGTTCGGCGGCGTCGCTCAGGCGCTGGATCGGCCGGCTGAGCAGTTTGGCGCCGTACCACGCGGCGATCATCAACGAGATGAACTGGAAGGTCAGCGGCACCAGCGGGCCGCCGAACCACGGACGCGGCGGGCGATGGGCGAAACGTGGATCCGGCGGTGGCCGTTGGCCGTCGACGCCCTCGGCAAACTCCGGCGGGGGCGGCGGTGGGGGGGGGCCATAGTGATGAAACCAGGCAAAGGCCAGCAGGTGCGCCAGGACGATCGCCACGAACAGCATGCCAAACAGGCGGCCGAACAGCGTGTCGAAGCGCCCTCGCATCAGCCGATGTCTCGTGCGTCGAACAGGTAACCTTCACCGCGCACGGTTTTGATCAACTGTGGGGCTTTCGGGTCGTCGCCGAGTTTTTGCCGCAGGCGCGACACCAGCAAATCGATGCTGCGGTCGAACGCTTCGATCGAGCGGCCACGGGCGGCGTCCAGCAGTTGTTCGCGGCTGAGAACGCGGCGCGGGCGTTCGATGAAGACCCAGAGCAGGCGGAATTCGGCGTTGGACAGCGGCACCACCAGGCCATCGTCGGCGATCAGCTGGCGCAGGACGCTGTTCAGGCGCCAGTTGTCGAAACGGATGTTGGCCCGTTGTTCGGTGCGATCGTCACGTACCCGGCGCAGGATGGTCTGAATCCGCGCCACCAGTTCCCGAGGTTCGAACGGTTTGGCCATGTAGTCGTCGGCGCCCAGTTCGAGGCCGATGATGCGGTCGGTGGGTTCGCAGCGGGCGGTGAGCATCAGGATCGGGATGTCCGATTCGGCGCGCAGCCAGCGGCACAGCGACAGGCCGTCTTCGCCGGGCAACATCAGGTCGAGGACCACCACGTCGAAATGCTCGGCCTGCATCGCCTGGCGCATGGCCGCGCCGTCGGTGACGCCGCTGGCGTGGATGTTGAAGCGGGCCAGGTAGTCGATCATCAGCTCGCGAATCGGCACATCGTCGTCGACGATCAGCGCGCGGATGCTCCAGCGCTTGTCGTCTTTCTGCTCATCAATCACGGTCGTTTGGGTGTTGTGCATGGGGCTGTTCATCTGCCTGTAGGCCCGCCAACCACAAGATGGGCGCGAGGTGGTGGTTTCAGCATAGGCGTCCGGCCGTAAAGCGGGAAGTGCTGATGTAAGGACGTGTTGCGGCTGGCGAGGCTAGCGCGCACGCTTGTTGGCGGCGTGTCGGTTGTGTATCGCATTCGACACAATAACGCCGCAGGCTAAGCTGATCACGCCAGCGGCGACGATTTACCGATCATCGGGTGCCGCGCCGCCGCCGGTTCCGCTACAATGCGCGCCGATTTCGACTTGCCTGAGAGCCCATCCATGTCCGCCTGCCAGACTCCTATCATCGTCGCCCTGGATTTCCCTACCCGTGACGCCGCACTGAAGCTGGCCGACCAGTTGGACCCGAAACTGTGCCGGGTCAAAGTGGGCAAGGAGCTGTTCACCAGTTGCGCCGCGGAAATCGTCGGCACCTTGCGTGACAAAGGCTTCGAGGTGTTCCTCGACCTGAAATTCCATGACATCCCCAACACCACTGCGATGGCCGTGAAAGCCGCGGCCGAGATGGGCGTGTGGATGGTCAACGTGCATTGCTCCGGTGGCCTGCGCATGATGGCGGCCTGCCGTGAAGAGCTGGACAAGCGCAGCGGCCCGCAACCGCTGCTGATCGGCGTGACCGTGCTGACCAGCATGGAGCGTGAAGACCTGGCCGGTATCGGTCTGGATATCGAACCGCAGGAGCAAGTGCTGCGTCTGGCGGCGCTGGCCGAGAAGGCCGGGATGGACGGTCTGGTGTGCTCGGCGCTGGAAGCCACCGCATTGAAGTCGGCGCACCCGTCGCTGCAATTGGTGACCCCGGGGATTCGTCCGGCGGGCAGTGCGCAAGATGACCAGCGCCGTATCCTGACGCCACGTCAGGCGCTGGATGCCGGTTCCGATTATCTGGTGATCGGCCGTCCGATCAGCCAAGCGGCGGATCCGGCCAAGGCACTGGCTTCGGTTGTGGCCGAACTGGCCTGATCAAACACGCAAGATCCAACAATGTGGGAGCGGGCTTGCTCGCGAATGCGGTGGTTCAGTCGAAATTGATATCGACTGACACGGCCTCTTCGCGAGCAAGCCCGCTCCCACAATGGTTTTAGGGTGTTGTCGAGTTAAGTTTCAGACCTTCAGCACCAACTTGCCGAAATTCTCCCCGCTGAACAACTTCATCAGTGTCTCCGGAAAGGTCTGCAGACCTTCGACGATGTCTTCCTTGCTCTTGAGCTGCCCCTTGGCCATCCAGCCGGCCATTTCCTGTGCGGCGCTGGCGTACTGTGCGGCGTAGTCCATCACCACAAAGCCTTCCATACGTGCGCGGTTGACCAGCAGTGACAGGTAGTTGGCCGGGCCTTTGACGGCTTCCTTGTTGTTGTACTGGCTGATGGCGCCGCAGATCACCACCCGGGCTTTCGGGGCCAGGCGGCTGAGCACTGCGTCGAGGATTTCGCCACCGACGTTATCGAAGTACACGTCCACCCCTTTCGGGCACTCGCGCTTGAGTCCGGCCAGTACGTCCTCGTGCTTGTAGTCGATGGCGCCGTCGAAGCCCAGTTCATCGATCAGGTATTTGCACTTGTCGGCACCACCGGCGATACCGACGACCCGGCAACCTTTGATCTTGGCGATCTGCCCGGCAATGCTGCCCACCGCACCCGCAGCCCCTGACAGCACCACGGTGTCGCCAGCCTTCGGTGCGCCCACGTCGAGCAGGGCGAAGTAGGCGGTCATGCCGGTCATGCCAAGGGCCGACAGATACACCGGCAGCGGCGCCAGTTTCGGATCGACTTTGTAGAAACCTCTGGGTTCGCCAAGGAAATAATCCTGCACGCCGAGGGCGCCGTTGACGTAGTCCCCGACGGCAAAGCCCGGGTTGTTCGAAGCGATGACCTGGCCTACACCCAAGGCGCGCATGACTTCGCCAATCGCCACCGGCGGGATGTAGGACTTGCCTTCGTTCATCCAGCCGCGCATGGCCGGGTCGAGGGACAGGTATTGGTTTTTCACCAGTATCTGGCCTGCGCCCGGCTCGCCGACCGGGACTTCCTGATAAGTAAACGTCTCACGGGTCGCCGCGCCCACCGGGCGTTTGGCGAGGAGGAACTGGCGATTGGTCTGGCTGGTCATGGCAGGCACTCGAACTGAATGAAGCCTTGTTGATAGACCCTCGACGCCAATGCTGCAAGGTTGGCTGATGCGGCGAATGCGCAATGATCCAGTGCAGTGATAGTCCCCCGACAGGTTTTATCACTGCGACGGATGAAGGCATAAACAGCCTTCTGATAGTGCTGACGTGGGGCGCGCCCCGGTGGCTATGCTGCGACTCTGCAAATACCTCCTGCATCTCTCCCTTCGAGGACATAACAATGAGCATGACGTTTTCCGGCCAGGTGGTCGTAGTCACCGGAGCGGCCAACGGTATCGGCCGGGCGACCGCCCAGGCATTCGCCGCCGAAGGCTTGAAAGTGGTGGTGGCCGATCTGGATGCGGCAGGGGGCGAGGGGACGGTGGCGCTGATTCGTACAGCCGGTGGCGAAGCGACCTTCGTGCGCTGCAACGTTACCGTCGAAAGCGAAGTGAAGAATCTGATGGACGAGGTGATCAATACTTACGGTCGCCTGGACTACGCCTTCAACAATGCCGGGATCGAAATCGAGCAAGGCAAACTGGCCGACGGCTCGATGGACGAGTTCGACGCGATCATGGGCGTCAACGTCAAAGGTGTGTGGTTGTGCATGAAGTACCAGTTGCCGTTGTTGCTCGCTCAGGGCGGCGGGGCGATCGTCAACACCGCGTCGGTGGCGGGGCTTGGTGCGGCGCCGAAGATGAGCATTTATGCGGCGTCGAAACACGCAGTGATCGGCCTGACCAAATCGGCGGCGATCGAATATGCGAAGAAGAAAATTCGCGTCAACGCCGTATGCCCGGCAGTGATCGACACCGATATGTTCCGCCGCGCCTACGAGGCCGACCCGAAGAAAGGCGAGTTCGCCAATGCGATGCACCCGGTGGGACGCATCGGCAAAGTCGAGGAAATCGCCAGCGCCGTGCTGTATCTGTGCAGTGATGGTGCGGCGTTCACCACCGGTCATTCCCTGGCCGTGGATGGCGGCGTCACTGCTTTCTGACGTCTTGCCGCAAGTCCCAGGAAAACCCGCCTTCGTGCGGGTTTTCTCGTTGTTGCCTGTCAGTTCCGTGAAACCATTAAACAATTTGTATCAAGCGGTTAGAACGGTCGCTTTTGACGGCGTTGTCGCACAGCCTGCAGGACGTGGCTGTGATTTACTGCCGCCAGCAAAACGGACAGGAGTTTGCGTGCTCATGGAATTGAGAATTGACCGACAGGCAATGGTGCCGGTCGTACAGCAGATTGTTGATGGCATGACCGAGTGGATCTCGCGAAGTGGTGTGGCGCCGAGCACGCGGCTGCCCTCCGTCAGGCAGATTGCGCGCGCCAATCTGCTCAGTCAGTCGTGTGTGGCGGAGGCCTGCGAGCGCTTGGTGGCGCAAGGCATTCTGGCCTCGCGCCAGGGCGCCGGATTCATGGTGGCCGCGCACGGCAGCGGGTTGCTCGGAATTGACTGCGGGCCGGCAGAAAACTGTTTGAAGCTCGGCGAAGGTGGCTTGCCGCAAAGCTGGCGGGAGTCCGATGACCTGAGTTACGCGATCCGTGAGGTGGCCCGTACCGACATGGCGAGCCTGTTCAATTACAGCAGCCCGCTGGGGCTGCCGGCGCTGCGCGAGCAGATCGTCAAGCGCCTCAGGCTGATCGGCGTCCAGGCCCGGGAAGAACAGGCCCTGACGACTTCCGGTGCCAGCCACGCGCTTGATCTGCTCGTACGCACGCTATTCAAGTCCGGGGATTGCGTCGTAGTCGAAAGCCCCGGGTACGCGCCGTTGTTCGAGCTGTTGCGCCTGCATGGCGTGCAATTGCTGGAAGTGCGTCGCACCCCGAGCGGGCCTGATCCTCAGGCACTGGAGACGCTGTTGAGGCAATTCCGGCCGGTCGCGATGTTCATCAACAGCCATCACCACAATCCCACCGGCTCCTGTCTGACACTGGGCGTGGCGCAACAGATCCTGCAGTTGTGCAACGCCCACGATGTGCGCGTGATCGAAGACGATGTCTACGCCGACCTGCACAATGGTAACGGCACACGCCTGGCGGCACTCGATGAGCGAGTGATCTATATCGGCAGTTTTTCCAAGACGCTCAGCAGCTCGCTGCGCGTCGGGTTCGTGTACGCCGAACCCTCGCTGATTGCGCGTCTGGCGCGGGTCAAGATGATCAGCAGCATGGGCTCCTCGAGCTTCAACGAGGCGGTGCTGGCCAGTCTCCTGGCCAATGGGGCGTATCGCAAAATGGTCCAGCGTCAGCGTCAGCGCCTCAATACTGATCGGATTGCCGCATTACAGGCGTTGGAAGATGCCGACTGGGAGGTTTTCGGCAAGCCGTGCGGCGGGCTGTTCATCTGGGCCCGCGCACCGCTGAGCGATCTTGCCCGCTTGCACAGTCAGGCGCAGTGCAGTGGCGTGCGCCTGTGTGCGCCGGGGGCTTTCAGTCCGAGTGGCGAAGTCGGTGAGTGGCAGCGAATCAATGTCGCCTATGCCTGTGATCCGCGCGCCCGACAGTTTTTTCGCAGCACCCGTGTGAATCGACCTCAAGCGTTCTGAAAACGACGCGTGCGTAGCTTTTTGCCATTATTCCGACGCCAGAGACTTGTGCTGCTCCATGGCCGTTGCGAATCTTCGGCAACAGACTTTGGCAGGGGACTAAGCGCAATGATTTCCGCCGTGCAAGGACGTTTTGCCAACCTCGGTATGGCGAAGAAACTGGGTATCGGGTTCGTGCTGGTGCTGCTGTTGACTGCGCTGGTGGCTGCCATCGGTGTTTGGTCCCTGCAGACCATCAGTCATCGTTTCGATGGGCTGAAGCAGATGTCGTCACTCAACAGCGCGTTGCTCAAGGTGCGACTGCTGGAGCAGGACTATGCGCTGCACAGCAACCCGAAAACCGTCGATGCCTTGCACGAAGGCGTCGACGGTTTGCTGGCCCAGGCGGCGCAACTCAAGGCGCAATCCCCGGCCAACGTGGCGGTGATGGGCGATGTCGAGCAGGCATTGGGCGCCTATCGCAAGGCTTTCGATGAGTTCGTCTCGCTGACCCAGGCCAAGGATCTGGCGCTGGAAATGGCCAGTTGGTCGGTGTCCAGCGTGGCCAACAACCTGGATGTGCTGCAAGCCGGGCTGGCCGATGATGGCGCGTATACCTTGAAGGACACCGAAGGCAAGGACGGTGCGCAGTTCATCGAACAGGCCAGTCAGGTCAGCCAGGTGTCGCGGTTGATGCTGCAGGCGATGAACGAGGCGCGGATTCGTCTGGACCAGAGCCGCAAGGGCGATGCCGACAGTGCCGGCAAGGGCAATATCGAGCAGGCCGCTCAGGCCCAGGCTCAGGCCGAGCAGTTGAAGACCACGGTCAAGGATGAGGGCTACCTGACAGTCCTTAATGAAGTGTCCGGGCACATCGCCGGTTTCAACGACAAACTCGCCGAGTACACCGGCCTGCTGGCCCAGGAAAAAACCGTCTACGAGCAGCTGCACCAGCGCGCGGCGCAGGTGATGGAGCGCGTGGATCAGGCGTATGGCGCAGAGGATGGCGCGATGCAGGCGGAACTGAAGAAGAACTCGGTGTTGATCATCGGTTCTTCAGCGCTGGCGTTGCTGGTCGGGTTGATTGCCGCGTGGGTCATTACCCGGTTGATCGTCGCGCCGTTGCGCAGTGTGATGCGGGTCGCACAGCAGATTGCGGCCGGGGATTTGAGTGCGAGGGTAGAGGTCACCCGTCGTGATGAAATTGGCCAGCTGATGCTGGCGATGCAGCAGATGGGCGCCGGGCTGAGCACGATCGTCAGCGGTTTGCAGGCGGGAATTGAACAGTTGGCCAGTTCAGCGCAATCGCTGTCCGCAGTGACCGAGCAGACCAACCTTGAGGTCAACAGCCAGAAGGAAGAAACCGAGCAGGTGGCCACGGCCATGAACCAGATGACCGCCACCGTGCATGACGTGGCGCGTAACGCCGAGGAGGCGGCGCTGGCCGCGCAAACGGCGGATGGCAAGGTCGAGAGTGGGCAGCAGGTGGTGCGCCAGAGCATGGCGCGGATCGAGCAGTTGGCGGATTCGGCGACGTCGGCCAGTTCAAGCATCGAAAGCCTCAGTGCGCAGATCCAGAACATAGGTACGGTGCTGGATGTGATCAAAAGCGTGGCCGAGCAGACCAATCTGCTGGCCCTCAACGCTGCGATCGAGGCGGCGCGGGCCGGGGAGCAGGGCAGGGGGTTTGCAGTGGTCGCTGATGAGGTTCGTGCGTTGGCGCGGCGTACCCAGCAATCGACCGAGGAGATCGAGCGGCTGGTCAGTGCGTTGCGCTCGGCAGCGCATTCGTCGGTGCAGCAGATTCAGAGCAGTGGTGAATTGGTGAAGCTGGCGGTCAGTGATGCGCTGCAGACGGAGAGTGCGCTGGGCAGTATTGCGGCGGCGGTTTCGTTGATTCAGCAGATGAATCAGCAGATTGCGGCGGCGGCGGAGGAGCAGAGTTCGGTGGCTGAGGAGATCAATCGCAGTGTGACGAGTATTCGCGCGAGTGCGGATCAGTCTTCGATTGCGATGCGGGGGAATGCGGTTTCGAGTGTTGAGCTGGCGCGGTTGGGGGGGGAGCTCAAGGGGATGGTTGGGCATTTTCGGCTTTGACTTGGCGGCCTCTGGGCCGACCAGGTTCTTGGTTGGGGGGTGTGAATATCCGTTGCTGCGGTAACGGCTTCTTATGGTTCCGCTCTTACAGCGGCTCACTTTTCCAGACGCCGGAGTGCCGGCCCAGCGAAAAGTAAGCAAAAGGCTTGGCCCCGGCGTACGGCCCTCGCTTAGGCTCGGGTTCCTTCGTTGCGGGATTCATCCGGGGGCATCGCCTCCGGTTTGCTTCGCTGCACCTCCTCTCGATGTGTTTGGCTGCGCCAAACGGTCGCTGCGCTCCCACCCCCGGATAAACCCCTCCACTCAGCCTGCCGATGGGGCCGGCACGGCAAGATCAAGAGCTGCAGCCGAGCTTGCGCTCATCCTGTGTAGGAGCTGCCGAAGGCTGCGATCTTTTGATCTTGATCTTGATCTTGTGGGAGCTGGCTTGGCAGCGATGGCGGCCTGACAGCCGACCAATCTCCAACTTAATACCCTCAATCCCACTGTGGGAGCGGGCTTGCTCGCGAAGACGGCCTGACAGCCAACCACTCTCCAACTGAATACCCTCAATCCCACTGTAGGAGCCAGCCTGCTGGCGATAGCGGCCCTACAGCCGACCAATCTCCAACTGAATAAACTCATGCCCACTGTGGGAGCGGGCTTGCTCGCTAAGGCGGCCTTACTGCCAACCAATCTCTAACTGAGTGTTCGCAATGGCAGTCAGCCCATCACCCACAAAAAAGCCACCTCTCGGTGGCTTTTCTTCAACTTTCGACAATCAGTCGTAGATCACTTTCTTTTTCCAGTCCGCATCGGCTTCGACTTCCTTGAGGCCTTCGGTCAACTGGTTCACTTCGCCTTCGACTGGAGCAATCTTGTCCATGACCTGGGCGTTGGCGCGGGCCAGCAGTTTTTCCAGGTATTGCAGTTGTTCCGAGTACATCTGCGGGTCTTGCTGTTTGCGCAGGTATTGCACGCCGCGTTCGAAGGCGAGGCGGGCCTGGCCGGGCTGGTTTTGTTGGAGGGATTGTTGGCCGAGGTTGTTGAAGAATTCGATGTGCAGCAGGACCAGGATGTGGCGGACTTCTTTGATCCAGTGTTTGGCTTCGTTTGGTGGCAGGAAGCCGTCGTGGGCGGCGCGGGTGATCTGGCCGTGCAGGGCTTCGAGCAGGAAGCGGACGTCCTTGGCTTTGGCTTCGGTCAGGATCGGTGATGGTGGGTTGTTGACCGGGATCGATTCGCCCTGGGCCACCAGTGCGCTCAGTTCGGTGATTCGTGCTTTGGTCGTGGCGCTGGTTTTTTCCAGGTTCAGCAGGCGCTGGCAGACGTTCAGTTCCAGACGGGTCAGCAACAGCTTGAGCGCCGGGGTCATGAACTGGCCGGGGAAAGTTTCGGTCAGTTCGCCGCAGCGGCGCAGGCGATCGTTGAGTTCGATCTTGGTGCGGGCCTTCTCCAGTTTGTTGTTTTCCACCACATGGTTCATGTAGCCAATGGCGATCAGAATTGCGATCCCGGCTACGACTAGCAGGGTGATCATGAGTGGTGTCACCGGTAAGACCTCTTTATAGGGTTCGCGTGCGATTTTAGTGGCTGGGCATTTAGGCGCCTAGCGCCGCTCGACGAGTTGGATCGGCAGCTTCAATCTGTATCGGCTGCGCACTGCTTATATGAATGCTGGCCCTGGAAGTGCAGATTGCCATCACTGAGCGGTGGACTATAGCGTCTTGGCGAGTGGCGGAATATAGGCGTCAATCGTCGGGCGACGGAAAACCCCGAATGCTCCCGTAAAGCAGGTCGAAGTCATTGATTTAAATAAATTTATATTCGGGGGTTGACGACCTCTCAAACCATCCATAGAATGCGCGCCACTTGCAGCGTAAAGCACACAGCGAAACGCCGCAGGGAGTGAATGTTGTAGCGTGTCCCCTTCGTCTAGTGGCCTAGGACACCGCCCTTTCACGGCGGTAACAGGGGTTCGAGTCCCCTAGGGGACGCCAATGCGGGAATAGCTCAGTTGGTAGAGCACGACCTTGCCAAGGTCGGGGTCGCGAGTTCGAGTCTCGTTTCCCGCTCCAATTTTAAACGGCACTGCTTTCGGGCGGGGCTGAGTGAAACCAGAGCCAAGTCTTCGGATGCGGATCTGGACACCGAAACACACACCATGTGTTCCGGGTAGCGTGTCCCCTTCGTCTAGTGGCCTAGGACACCGCCCTTTCACGGCGGTAACAGGGGTTCGAGTCCCCTAGGGGACGCCATTTGCGGGAATAGCTCAGTTGGTAGAGCACGACCTTGCCAAGGTCGGGGTCGCGAGTTCGAGTCTCGTTTCCCGCTCCAAATTCTAAAAGTGCCGCTCAGTGAGCGGCGTTTTTATTAGTGAAAGTTGTAGCCTGTCCCCTTCGTCTAGTGGCCTAGGACACCGCCCTTTCACGGCGGTAACAGGGGTTCGAGTCCCCTAGGGGACGCCATTGCGGGAATAGCTCAGTTGGTAGAGCACGACCTTGCCAAGGTCGGGGTCGCGAGTTCGAGTCTCGTTTCCCGCTCCAATTTCACAAAAACGCCGATCAGTGATGATCGGCGTTTTTGTTTGTGCAGTATTTGTCGCGCAACAAAAAAGGACCTTCGGGTCCTTTTTTGTTTTCACGTCAGGCCCGCTGAATCACGGGCCCGTGTCTTATCAGAGCTTCGGCAGTTGCCCGACACGCCCCATCATTTCCGTGACGATCTGCAGGTCCAGCAGGAACTGGTCAACCGTCTTGAACTCGCCATCGGTATGCCCGGTGTATTTGACTTCAGGTCGCGCCAGGCCGAATTGCACGCCGTTCGGCAATTCGTGCACCGACGTTGCGCCGGCAGACGTACCGAACTCGTGCTTCATGCCCAGGTTTTCAGTGGCTACCGCCAGCAGTGCTTTCACCCATTCGCCTTCCGGATTGCGGTACATCGGTTCGGCGATCGAATAGGTGAAGTCCACGGCGACGTGGGTTTTCTTGCTCCAGGCCGTGAGTTTGTCAGCGATTTCCTTCTTCAGTACCTCCGGTGATTTACCCTTCGGCACACGCAGGTTGACCGCCAGTTTGAAGGCTTTGTCGTCCACGCCCACATAGGTCAGGGAAGTGGTCAGCGGGCCCATGAACGAATCGGAGAAACCCACGCCGAGTTTCTTGCCCAGGTAATCCAGGCCCCAATTGTTGGACGCATAGCGTGCAGCGTCGGTGATCTGGTTGTGCTTGAGCGCCACCTTGCCGTCGAGGCTGTTGATGAAGTCGAGCATCCGCGCGACCGGATTGACGCCGGACTCGGGCTCGGAGGAGTGCGCGGATACGCCGGTAATCGTCAGTTTGACGTCTTTGCCGTCAACCTTGGCCGCGACTTCGAAGTTGCCGCCGTGTTTTTTCGCGTACTCGTTGCCGGCCTTTTGCAGGCTCGCCGCCAGTTGCTCAGGCTTGTCGGTGACGAGGGTCGCAACCGAAACCGATGGAATCTGGTTGGTTGCCAGGCCGCCAGTCATCGAGATGATTTCTGCGCCGCTGCCTTCAGCCTTGCGCAGCGGGAAGTTGGCCATGACCGTGCCGTAGCCTTTCTCTGCGATGACCACCGGATAGCCGCCGTCCAGCGCCATGTTGTAGTTCGGCGTCGGGTTGTGTTCGAAGTAATACGGGATCGCGTCGCCGGAGGTTTCTTCGGTGGTGTCCACCAGCAGTTTGAAGTTGCGTGCCAGCGGCAGCTTTTCTTCCTTGATCACTTTCATCGCGTACATCGCGACGACGATGCCGTTCTTGTCGTCCTCGGTGCCGCGGCCATACATGCGGTCGCCGATCAGTGTGACTTTGAACGGATCGAGTTTGGTGCCGTCTTTCAGTACCCAGTTTTCCGGGGTGACCGGCACCACGTCGGCATGGGCGTGAATGCCCACAACTTCGTCGCCGCTGCCGTCGAGGGAAATTTCATAGACGCGGTTGTCGACGTTGCGGAACTTCAGGTTGAACGATTCGGCCAGGTTCTTGATCTTTTCGGCGATCTTGATGAACTCCGGATTGTCGTGCTGGGCCACGCCTTCTTTCTGGAAGGTCGGGATTTCCACCAGCTCGCGCAGGGTTTCGAGGGCGGCTTTGCCGTACTTCACGCGGGTGTAGATGCCCAGCAGGCGATAGATCTCGTTCTGCTGTTCGGCGCTCAGGGTCTTGTTGTCGAGAAAACCATTGATCGCCGGGGCGAGGTTGTCGGTCTTGCTCAGATCGCTCTTGGCTACGGCACCGAGAAACTGACGAAAATCGCTGACCGTCGTATCGCTGAAGGTCTTGAGGATCGCAGCGCTTTGCTCGGGGGTGATGTTGGCCTGAGCAGGCAGGGTGAACGACGAAAGACTGGCCAGAACCAGGCTGGCAGCAGCCAGACGCTTGAGGGAAAAATGCATTGCGATGGGCATTCCTTTGCAGGCAGTTGAGTGGGAAGTGTTTGAAAGATGAAACAAATCTTTTCCAAACTAACACCGCGAAGGTGTTGAAGGGGAGCCCCTGAAGTGGGATTCGTCGCACAGAAATGCAAAAGCGGCGCACAAACGAAAAAGGCCCGATCGGCGTTCAACCGATCGGGCCTTTGCTTTGAACGCGGCTTTTACATCGACAGCACCAGCCTGCCGGCGAACAGAATCAGGATCACGCCCATGCTGCGTTCGAACCAATGGCCCATGCGCATGAACAGGGTCCGTACCCGGCTGCTGGAAAAAAACAGCGCGACGATCACAAACCACAGCGCATTCACGAAGCACATCCACACCCCGTACAGCGCCTGGATTTCCAGCGGGGTGCTGGCGCTGATGATGGTGGTGAAGATCGCCAGGAAAAACAGCGTGGCCTTGGGGTTGGTGGCATTGGTCAGAAAACCGGTGCTGAACGCCTTGAACAGCGACTGCTCGACCAGTGGTTCGTCCGTGCTTTTCTCGCCCTCAAGCGTGGTTTTCGGTTTACTGCGAATCAGGCTGATGCCGAGGTAAAAGATGTACGCCCCACCGATCACCTTGGCCACCGTCAGCAACCACGGTGTGGTGTGCATCAGAGCGCCAACGCCGAGCAACGTGTAGAGAACGTGCACGGAAATTCCGGCGCCGATCCCCAGTGCGGTGCAGATCCCCACCAGTCGGCCGAAGCGTACGCTCTGGCGGATGGTGACAGCGAAGTCCGGGCCGGGAGCGACCACGGCCAGAAAGTGAATGGTGGCCAGCGCCAGAAACTCGCCCAGGTAGTTCGATAACATCTCAGCTCCAGAAGGTCAGGGGTGAAGCATTGCCGCGATAGCCGACAAAGAACGAAAGGCTCAGTCGCGGATCCGCCACGCCCGGGGTGACCGAGTGCATGCAGCGCGAATTGAACATGATGAAATCTCCCGGTTGCGGCCGCACTTCAAGGGTCGGTGGGCCGAGCAGCGCCGGGTCGATGCCGTAACTGTCACCGCGCATCTCGTCGAACTGATCCGGGGTGATGTCGGCGTCCCACATCTGCAGCGCGCCGCCTTCGGTCGGCATGTTCAGGTAGACGTTGCAGGCGAACTGCGCCTCCAGGCTGCGGGCCTGAAAGCTGTCCGGGGCGTCTTTGGCGAAAATGTCGTGATGGGCAAGAAAGCACACGCCGGGTTTAACCACCCGTGACAGGCCGACGTACATCTTGCGGCCGTAGAGGTTTTCCAGATGGGCACCGGCCGGCCATGACTCATCGAGCATGCAGCGCAGGGTGTCGACCGGCGAGGAGTAGGGCGCACAACGCTCGCGCAGTTCGGCGATGTTACTGGCGGCGCGTTCGAAGTAGTCCTCGATCAGCAACGGCTGGTTTTCCGCCTCGTAAAACGCCATGCCGATCCGGCCGATGCTCGGCGCGTTGATGTAGCCCTCGAAGCCCGGAGCCAGAATCTTGTCGCCAATCTGGATCGCCAGCGGCTCGGGCAAAAAGCCTTTGACGCGGATGGCGAGGACTTCTTCGTTGGCCAGTTTTTTTATGCACGTCTCATCGAGACGCTCGACGTCTAGCATCATTGTTTTTAGGTCCATCTATCGATAGTCAACGGAACCAGCGAATGCGGTTCCCCCGGCGTCGGACGCTGCGTGGCGCAACGCCCGAGATGCTTAATCCACGCTGTAGTGGACGGATAACGTGCCTTTCTTCTGCGAAAGGGAGGCGATCGTGACTGTGCCCAAATCCTTCAGGCTGCGTACATGGGTGCCACCGCAACCGTAGGCCGGCAGTTCGCCAAAACCAATTTCCCGCGCGCCCTCGCGCAGCGAGGTCAGGCGCGGCAGATCGTGCTCGATCCACTGACTTATTCCGTGTTGAACGGTTGGTGCGTCGAGTTCCTGAGCGGCATCGCCCGGTTTGAACTGCACCCGGCCTTCGTCTGGCCAGTGGTGCGCCTTGATTGGTGTCCAGCCCATGGCCTGGACGAAATGCCCGATCAAATGCCCGGCAGAATGCATGCGGGTGTTGTAGCGGCGACGTTGTTCATCGACGTGAATACAGGTCATGCCCAGTTTCACCGGACGATCGACGTAATGCACGATCCGGTCGGGTTCCTGCACCACGCGCAGCACCTGGCTTTCGCCGATCATGCCGGTATCACAAGGCTGACCACCGCCTTGCGGGTGAAACAGGGTGGCGCGCAGCACCACGGCAAATTCGTTCTCATGGGGCGTGCAGTCGAGGACTTCCACATTGGCCTTGAGGTCATCACTATGGAAAAAGAGGCGAAGCGTCATATTCCATGCCCTTATTAAAGTTTCTATTTTTATTATATGAATCGTGCAATAACGTGATAATCCGTTCAAACATCAAAGGACTTGTGCGCTGTGAGCATCAATCTACCGCTGCCACTGCTCGGTGAAATGGCGATCTTCGTCAAGGTCGTAGAGACCGGCAGTTTCTCCGAGGCTGCCCGCCAACTCGGTTCGTCGCCGTCGGCGATCAGTCGCAGCATTTCCCGGCTGGAAAAGGCCCTGGCCACGCGTTTGCTGCAGCGCACCACCCGCAAATTGCGCTTGAGTGACGGTGGCGAGGAAGTGTTCAAGCGCTGTCAGGAGATGGTCAGCGCCGCCAAATCGGTGATGGAGATCAGCGGGCAGTTCACCCATGAGGCAGAAGGGCTGGTGCGGGTCAGTGTGCCGAAAGCGGTCGGGCGTTTCGTGATTCATCCGCACATGCCCGAGTTTCTGCGGCGTTATCCCAAGGTCGATGTCGAGTTGCTGCTGGAAGACCGGCAGGTTGATTTGATTGACGATCATGTCGATCTGGCGATTCGCATCACTGATCGACCACC
The DNA here is from genome assembly GCF_025466205.1 of Pseudomonas sp. 13B_3.2_Bac1. Classification (NCBI taxonomy): domain Bacteria; kingdom Pseudomonadati; phylum Pseudomonadota; class Gammaproteobacteria; order Pseudomonadales; family Pseudomonadaceae; genus Pseudomonas; species Pseudomonas sp. 13B_3.2_Bac1. The sequence goes on along the minus strand of NZ_JANLOG010000034.1, from coordinate 47,319 downwards.
GGCCGGGCTGGTCGGGCGGCAGTTGCTGACCATCGACCATTTGCTCTGCGCCACTCCGCAATACCTGGCCGAACACGGCACGCCGACCCATCCGCATGACCTGCTTGATCACAGTTGCATCTATCTGGGGGAAACCCCGAGCGATGCACGCTGGAAATTCAAGAAGGGCAGTAAAGCGGTGACCGTCGGCGTGCGTGGCCGCTATGCCGCCAACCATACCGGCGTGCGGCTGGGAGCAGTGTTGCAGCACATCGGTATCGGCAGCCTGCCGTACTTCACCGCGCGTTATGCGCTGGAGCAGAAGTTGATTGTGCAGGTGCTGCCGGAATGGACGTTCCTGGCTTCGTATCACGGTGGGCTGTGGTTGCTGCATTCGCCGACGCGTTACCTGCCGCCGAAGCTGCGGGTATTCATCGATTATCTGGTGGAGTGCCTGGAGAAGGAGCCGACGTTGAGCAAGCCGGGGAAGGCGGGGGCGCCGAATAATCTGGCGATGGCGTATGAATTACCGGAGAGCGAGGGGCTGCTTTAAAAGCAAAAGATCGCAGCCTGCGGCAGCTCCTACATTGAACGTGCGTACACGAGATCTGTGTAGGAGCTGCCGCAGGCTGCGATCTTTTGATCTTCAAACCATTAAATCAGTGCTTGCTGTCCTGAGCAGACATCGCCATCAGCTGTTTTTCCTGATTCCAGTCGAACGGTTCGTCGTTCTGTTCGGCTTCGTAGCGACGTTCTTCCAGTGCCTGATACAGATCGATTTCTTCATCAGACAGATAGTGCAGGCAGTCGCCGGCGAAGAACCAGAGCAGATCCCGTGGAATCAGGTGGGCAATTTGCGGATAACGGGTAATCACTTGGGTCAGGATGTCCTGGCCCAGGTACTGGCTTTCGATCGGGTCGATCGGCAGGGACGCCAGCAGTTCGTCGAAGCGCTCCAGGAACAAGGCATGGCTTTCTTCGGGAACCTGTTCGGCCTCACCTACGGCGACCAGGATACTGCGCAGATGGTCGAGCAAAACAAGATGATCGGCAACGACGTTGGACACGAGATAAGTCCTCAAGAGCAAAACGGGCGCGGGAGTATAAAGCTCTCGCGCCCGTTTTTCATAAATAAACAGCTACACGGTCGTCAGTATCAGCGGACTTTACCCTCAGCCAGCTTCAGCTCTTCCTTGTCGAAATCATCGACGTCGATCACCTTGCGCCGTGCCGCTTCGGCATCGCGCAGGGTCTGCGCTTCCGCCGCTTGCAACACCCCGGCCTCCAGCGCAGCGTCGATGGCGTGTTCGCCAGCCACCGGTTTGACCTGACCGCTTTTCAGTGCCGTGTGCAGTTTCTTGTGCAGCGGTTGCGCGGCAGTCAGCAGATCGCTGGCGTGTTGCAGGGCACCGACGGCATCGTCGGCAGACTGCGGGCGATAGCAGCCGGCGAGCAATTCTTCGAGGGTCGGATCGCCTTTGGCGCGACCGATCACCGCTGCCACTTCGGCGCCCAGTTTGTCCGAAGGGCCTTTGTGGCGACGACCGAACGGGAACACGATTACTCGCAACAGATAGCCGAACACTTTGTTCGGGAAGTTGCTCAGCAGTTCATCCAGCGCTCGTTCCGACTGACCGAGGCTTTCTTCCATGGCCCAACGGAACAACGGCTCCATATGCGCCGGCGAATCCAGGTCGTGATAACGCTTGAGCGCGGCCGAGGCCAGATACAGGTTGCTCAATACATCGCCCAGACGCGCGGACAGGCGTTCGCGACGTTTCAGTTCGCCGCCCAGCAACATCATGCTGAAGTCGGCGAGCATGGCAAATGCTGCGGCCTGACGGTTGAGTGCGCGGAAGTAGCCCTGACTGATCTTGTCCCCAGGCGCATGTTCGAGGTGGCCGAAGCCCAGGTTCAGCACCAGGGTGCTGGCCGCGTTGCCAACGGCAAAGCCGATGTGCTTGAGCAGCAGGCCATCGAACTCTTTCAGTGCCTGGTCCTTGTCCTCGCGGCCGGCGAGGGCCATTTCCTTGAGGACGAAAGGATGGCAGCGGATCGCGCCCTGACCGAAGATCATCAAGTTGCGCGAGAGGATGTTCGCGCCTTCCACGGTGATGAAGATCGGCGCGCCGTTCCAGCTACGACCGAGGTAATTTTTCGGCCCCATGATGATCGCCTTGCCGCCGTGCACATCCATGGCGTGGCTGATGCACTCGCGGCCGCGTTCGGTCAGGTGGTACTTGAGGATCGCCGACAGCACCGACGGTTTCTCACCCAGATCCACCGCGTTGGCAGTCAGCATGCGCGCCGCGTCCATCATCCAGGCGTTGCCGCCGATGCGCGCCATCGCTTCCTGAATGCCTTCGAAGGCCGACAGCGGGACGTTGAACTGTTCACGAATCTGCGCGTACTGACCGGTCACCAGGCTGGTGAACTTGGCCGCGCCAGTGCCGACTGCAGGCAGCGAAATCGAACGCCCGACGGACAGGCAGTTCATCAGCATCATCCAGCCCTTGCCGAGCATTTCCTGGCCGCCGATGAGGAAGTCCAGCGGAATGAACACGTCTTTGCCCGAGTTCGGGCCGTTCATGAAAGCGGCACCCAGTGGCAGGTGACGACGACCGATTTGCACGCCGGCGGTATCGGTAGGAATCAGCGCCAGGCTGATACCGAGGTCTTCCTTGTCGCCCAGCAGATGCTCCGGGTCGTAGGCCTTGAAGGCCAGGCCCAGCAGGGTCGCGACCGGGCCGAGGGTGATGTAGCGTTTTTCCCAGTTCAGGCGCAGGCCGATGACTTCCTGGCCTTCCCATTCACCTTTGCAGATGATCCCGGTGTCCGGCATGGCGCCGGCATCGGAGCCGGCCAGCGGGCCGGTGAGGGCGAAGCACGGAATGTCGTCGCCGCGGGCCAGCCGCGGCAGGTAGTGATTGCGTTGCTCGTCGGTGCCGTAATGCAGCAGCAGTTCGGCCGGGCCGAGGGAGTTGGGCACCATCACCGTCGAGGCGAGGTCGCCGCTGCGGGTCGCGAGTTTCATCGCCACTTGCGAGTGGGCGTAGGCGGAAAAGCCCTTGCCGCCGAACTCCTTGGGAATGATCAGGGCGAAGAAGCCGTGCTCCTTGATGTGGCTCCAGGCTTCGGGTGGCAGATCCATCGACTGGCCGATCTGCCAGTCAGTGACCATTGCGCAGAGTTCTTCGGTCGGACCGTCGATGAAGGCTTGTTCCTCTTCGCTCAGTTGCGCTTTCGGATAGGACAGCAGTTTGTCCCAGTCCGGACGTCCGCTGAACAGTTCACCGTCCCACCAGACGGTACCGGCATCGATCGCGTCGCGCTCGGTCTGCGACATCGGCGGCAGGGTTTTCTGGAACCAGTTGAACAGCGGCGCGGTGAAGTGTTTGCGGCGCAGGTCAGGCAGCAGCAAAGGCGCGGCAACCGCTGCGAGCACGACCCAGAACACCAACAGCAACCAGCCCGGAGCATGGCTGAAAATGCCCATCGCCAGCAGGTAAATGGCGACGATACCCAACGCGGGCAGGGGGGCGATGCGACGGTGGGCGAGGTACGCCACACCGACGATCAGAACCAGTATCCACAACAACAGCATATGTAATCCTCCGTGAACCAGGGCAAACCGACCCTCCAGAGCTTAGACGGCATCTGTAAAACGGGTTGGTCAGAACATGGTGATTGAACTTGTGGGAAACCCCGGATGGTTTTCGTAGGTTCGGTGGGCAACATCCGTGGGAAATCGTTCGCCGTTCCCGCGTCTTTGCGTCCATGTTTGGCCGAAACGTCGTTATCTCTGTGCTTGAGCTGTCGCTAGACTCGGGACTCACCCAGGAGAACATCGTCATGCGCGAGTATCTGAGTCCCGGCCGCTTCATCGATAGTGACCACCCGGCGGTGGTGGAGTTCGCCGAACAGCACCGGGGTGCCAGCCGCGACCCGCTCGCGCAGGCGATCAGTCTCTATTACGCCGTGCGTGAAGCGGTGCGCTACAACCCGTATACCTTCAGCCTCGACCCGCAGACCTTGTGTGGCAGTTACGCGCTGGGGGCCGGGGAAAGTTATTGCGTGCCCAAGGCCACTTTGCTCGCCGGGTGTGCGCGGCATTGCGGCATTCCCGCGCGCATTGGTCTGGCCGACGTCAGGAATCACCTGTCGACCCCGCGTTTGCTGGAGCTGTTGCGCAGCGATGTGTTCGCCATGCACGGCTACACCGAGTTGTTTCTCAACGAGCGCTGGGTCAAGGCCACACCGGCTTTCAACCAGAAGCTCTGCGAATTGTTCAACGTTGCGCCGCTGGAGTTCGACGGGATCAACGACAGCGTTTTCCACCCGTATAACCGTGATGGCGCGCTGCTGATGGAATATCTGGTCGATCACGGCCAGTTCGCCGATGTGCCGGAGCGATTCTTTTTCGAACACCTGGAAAAGTGCTACCCGCATCTGTTCGGCGAACACGGGGCGACGGTGCTGGGCGATCTGCAGAGTGATTTGAGCCGTGCCTGATCCGGCGTATGCTGCTTGCCCACGCATTGGAAAAGAGGCGGTCATGCTGAAGATCTGGGGACGGAAAAACTCATCGAATGTCAGGAAACCACTGTGGGCCGCCGAAGAGCTTGGCCTGGCCTACGAGGCGATTGACGCCGGTGGTGCCTTCGGTGTGGTAGACACGCCCGAATATCGGGCGATGAACCCGAACGGTCGGATACCAGTGATCGAGGACGACGGCTTCGTGCTGTGGGAATCCAACGCCATCGTGCGTTATCTGCTGGCCAAACATGCGCCAGACACTGCGTGGTACTCGGCAGACCCGCAGGCCCGGGCCATCGCGGACAAGTGGATGGACTGGACCACCTCCAGTTTTGCCGGACCGTTTCGCACGGTGTTCTGGGGCGTATTGCGCACACCGGCAGACAAGCAGGACTGGCCGGCGATCAACGCGGCGATCAAGGAGTGCACAGCGCTGCTGTCCATGGCCGATCAGGCCCTCGCCCGCCAGCCGTATCTGTCCGGCAGCGATATCGGCATGGGCGATATTCCGCTGGGCAGTTTCATTTATGCCTGGTTCGAGATGCCCATCGAGCGTGCCTCGCAGCCGCATCTGGAAGCCTGGTATGCACGGTTGAAGCAGCGTCCGGCGTATCAGAAAGCGGTCATGACCGCGTTGACTTGATAATAACTATCGACACACTTGACTGTACTTGTGTGGCGGCGGCAAGCACCATTGCGTTCACGCGCCGTGGTTGTTTTGTCCGCCGCCCGGCCCAATCTTTCCTCTTCTTCCCTTCTTGGTGCGTAAATCCGATATGAGTTCCGCTCTGTCCATCCGGCAGCTAACCAAAACCTACGGCAACGGGTTCCAGGCCTTGAGTGGTATCGATCTGGACGTCGCCGAAGGTGACTTTTTCGCCTTGCTCGGCCCTAACGGCGCTGGCAAATCCACGACCATCGGCATTCTCTCGACCCTGGTCAACAAGACCAGCGGCACGGTGAACATCTTCGGTCACGACCTGGACAAGAACCCCGCCGCGCTCAAGCGCTCGATCGGCGTGGTGCCCCAGGAGTTCAACTTCAACCAGTTCGAAAAGACTTTCGACATCGTCGTGACCCAGGCCGGTTACTACGGCATTCCGGCGAAAATCGCCAAGGAGCGCGCCGAACAGTACCTGACCCAGCTCGGCCTGTGGGACAAGCGCGATGTGCCCTCGCGCTCGCTGTCCGGCGGCATGAAGCGCCGACTGATGATCGCCCGCGCCCTGGTGCATGAGCCGCGCCTGCTGATCCTCGATGAGCCGACCGCTGGCGTCGACATCGAACTGCGTCGCTCGATGTGGACGTTCCTCACCGAGCTGAACCAGAAAGGCATCACCATCATCCTCACCACGCACTATCTGGAAGAGGCTGAGCAGCTGTGCCGCAACATCGGCATCATCGACCACGGCACCATTGTCGAGAACACCAGCATGAAACAGCTGCTGGGCCAGTTGCACGTCGAAACCTTCCTGCTGGATCTGAAAAACGACTTGAACGCCGCGCCGCAATTGCTCGGCTATCCCGCCCGGTTGCTCGATGGCCATACCCTGGAAGTCCAGGTCGACAAATCCATGGGTATCACCGCGCTGTTTACCCAGTTGGCGCAGCAGAACATCGAAGTGCTGAGCCTGCGTAACAAAACCAATCGCCTCGAGGAGCTGTTCGTGTCTCTGGTAGAGAAGAATCTGTCGAAGGTGGCGGTATGAGTTCCGAGTTCCGTCCCAACCTCGTCGCCCTCAATACCATCGTGTATCGGGAAGTCCGCCGCTTTACCCGGATCTGGCCGCAGACGCTGCTGCCGCCGGCGATTACCATGGTTTTGTATTTCGTGATCTTCGGTAACCTGATTGGTCGGCAGATCGGCGACATGGGTGGCTTCACCTACATGGAGTACATCGTGCCGGGGCTGATCATGATGTCGGTGATCACCAACTCCTACGGCAACGTGGTGTCGAGCTTCTTCGGCAGTAAGTTCCAGCGTTCCATCGAGGAACTGATGGTCTCGCCGGTGTCGCCGCACACCATCCTGATCGGCTACACCGTTGGCGGCGTGCTGCGTGGCTTGATGGTCGGGGTCATCGTGACGATCCTGTCGCTGTTTTTCACCCATCTGCAGGTGCATCACCTCGGCGTGACCTTGCTGGTGGTGATCCTGACCGCGACGATCTTCTCGCTGCTGGGCTTCATCAACGCGGTGTTTGCGCGCAACTTCGATGACATTTCGATCATCCCGACGTTTGTGCTGACCCCGCTGACCTACCTCGGTGGCGTGTTCTACTCGATCACCTTGCTGCCGCCGTTCTGGCAGACCGTGTCGCTGGCCAACCCGGTGCTGCACATGGTCAACGCATTCCGTTACGGCATTCTTGGCGTGTCGGATATCCGGATCGGCATCGCGATCACCTTCATGCTGGTGGCGACGGTGGTGTTGTATCTCGGTTGTGCGCGGTTGCTGGTGAGTGGGCGCGGGATGCGGACCTGATCCAGTGTGGGAGCGAGCCTGCTCGCGAATGCAGACAACACAAAACTAAACGGCCTCCCACTGCGGAGGCCGTTTTGCATTCAGCGCATGCGGTTTTTCTTGCGCCGCGCCCATTGCCGCGCCACCCACCAGCGCCAATAGAGCATCACCGTGAAGTAGGCGAGGATGCCGAGTAGCAGTCCGCATACCACCGACCCCAGCAAAAACGGCTGCCACATGGTCGAGAGCTCTCCGCTGACCCATTCCCAGGTCAACGAATCGGGCAGGGTACGGGCAGGCACATTCATCAACCAGGCCCCGGCCTGATAAGTGCAGAAAAATACCGCCGGCATGGTGATCGGGTTGGTCAGCCACACGAGGCTGACGGCAATCGGCATATTGCCGCGCACGGTGATCGCCAGTGCGGCGGCTACCAGCATCTGCGCCGGAATCGGCAGGAACGCGGCGAACAGGCCGACGGCCATCGCCCGGGCCACCGAGTGACGATTGAGGTGCCAGAGGTTCGGGTCATGCAGCAACTTGCCGAGAAAGCGTAAGGATTTGTGTTCCCTGATGCTCGTCGGGTCGGGCATGTAACGTTTGAATAAGCGCCGGGGCATAAGGCTTCTCGGTCGGTTAAGGCGGCAAGTATGTCTGGATTCTACGAAGCGCCCATTCAGACTTTGTGACAATTGTTGACGACGCTTGTGCTCCACGCCAGCTAAGCCTAGTGAGGGGACTCTCAAGGACAGGCTTATGCGCACAGGGATGATGGCGCTGGCAGCCGGTTTGCTGGTTGCAGGTTTTTTGCCGGTTTTACCGCCGGTCGGGTTGATGATGTTGTTGCCCATGGTGGGGCTGATGTTGCTGCCGTTTCGCAGCTATCCCTTGGCATTTCTGCTGTTCGGTTTCACTTGGGCTTGCGTCAGTGCGCAGTGGGCGCTGGATGAGCGATTACCGGCGCAACTTGACGGTGAAACCCGCTGGGTCGAGGGGCGGGTGGTCGGCTTGCCGCAAACCAGCGAGGGCGTGGTGCGTTTCGAGTTGGCCGATGCCCGCTCGCGCCACGACAAGCTGCCGTCGTTGATGCGTCTGGCGTGGTACGCCGGGCCAGCGGTCAAAAGTGGCGAGCGCTGGCGTCTGGCAGTGAAACTCAAGCGCCCCGGCGGTTTGCTCAATCCCGATGCCTTCGATTACGAAGCCTGGCTGCTGGCGCAACGCATCGGCGCGACGGGTACGATCAAGGATGGTCAGCGCCTTGCCGAGGCAAACTGGGCGTGGCGCGACGGCATTCGCCAGCGCTTGCTGGCAGTCGATGCACAAGGGCGGGCTGGTGCATTGGCGGCGCTGGTGCTGGGTGATGGCTCCGGGCTCAGTCGCGAGGACTGGCAGATCCTGCAGGACACCGGCACCGTGCATCTGCTGGTGATTTCCGGCCAACACATCGGGATGTTGGCGGCGGTGATGTATCTGCTGGTCGCCGGGTTGGCGCGCTACGGCTGGTGGCCGCTGCGTTGGCCCTGGCTGCCATGGGCCTGCGGGCTGGCGTTTGCCGCGGCGCTCGGTTACGGCTTGCTTGCCGGGTTTGATGTGCCGGTGCAACGGGCCTGTGTGATGGTCGGGCTGGTACTGCTGTGGCGTCTGCGATTTCGCCATCTCGGCGCGTGGTGGCCGCTGTTACTGGCGTTGAATGCGGTGCTGTTGCTCGACCCGTTGGCCAGTTTGCGTCCCGGTCTATGGTTGTCGTTCGCCGCTGTGGGGATTTTGATTTTCACCTTCGGTGGTCGACTCGGTGCGTGGAAATGGTGGCAGACCTGGACGCGGGCGCAATGGCTGATCGCGCTGGGTCTGTGCCCGGTGCTGCTGGCGCTGAATCTGCCGATCAGCCTCAGCGGACCACTGGCGAATCTGTTGGCGGTGCCGTGGGTAAGCCTGTTGGTGCTGCCACCGGCGCTGCTCGGCACGCTGTTGTTGCCGGTGCCTTATGTCGGTGCGGGGTTGCTGTGGCTGGCGGGTGGCTTGATCGACTGGCTGTTTCGCGGCTTGTCGATGATTGCCGGGGCCTGGCCGGCGTGGATCTCGCCGTCGCTACCGTGGTGGGCGTTGTTGCTCGGCAGTCTCGGCGCCTTTTTGCTGCTGTTGCCGCGCGGAGTGCCATTACGACCGCTGGGCTGGCCGTTGCTGCTGATTCTGGTGGCGCCGCCTCGCGAGCGGGTGGCCGAGGGGCTGGCCGATGTCTGGCAGCTCGATGTCGGTCAGGGCCTGGCGATCCTGATCCGTACGCGTCATCACACGTTGCTCTACGACGCCGGTCCACGCTTCGGCGATTTCGATCTGGGCGAGCGAGTGGTGCTCCCGACGCTGCACAAACTGGGGGTCGAGCGCATCGATCTGATGCTGCTCAGTCATGCCGACGCCGACCATGCCGGTGGTGCGCTGGCGGTATCGCGGGGCTTGAAAGTGACGCGGGTGATCAGCGGCGATCCGCCGGGCCTGCCCGCCATACTGCGGGCCGAGGCCTGTGACACCGGGCGGCAGTGGCAGTGGGACGGGGTCCGTTTTCAGCTGTGGCAATGGTCGGCCGCCAATGACAGCAATCAGCGCTCCTGTGTGTTGCAGATCGAGGCCAACGGCGAGCGTCTGCTGCTGACCGGCGATATCGACATCGCCGCCGAACGGGTTCTGCTCGACAGTCCGCTGGCCGTGCCGACGCACTGGCTGCAGGCGCCGCACCATGGCAGTCGCAGTTCCTCCTCGATGGCGCTGCTTCGGGCATTGAAGCCGCATTCGGTGCTGATCTCCCGGGGGCAGGGCAATTCGTTCGGTCATCCGCACCCGCTGGTGCTCGCGCGTTATCGTCAGCAAGGGCTGCGCATCTACGACAGCGCGCAGCACGGCGCCATTCAGCTGCGCCTGGGCAGCTTTCAGGCGCCGTGGCTGATGCGTCAACAACGGCGTTTCTGGCGTTGAAACACCATTGATCGCGGGATCGCCGAATGTGGCATCAGGTCGTCGGGGCATCGGGTCTTAATCGCCAACCGGTATGGTAAAGTGGCGCACTTTTTCGAGGGGACTGTCACTGTGTGGGAATTGGTCAAATCCGGCGGCTGGATGATGTTGCCGATCATTCTGAGTTCCATCGCGGCCATGGCGATTGTCGCCGAGCGGCTGTGGACCCTGCGCGCCAGCCGCGTCACCCCCGAGCATCTGCTGGGTCAGGTCTGGGTCTGGATCAAGGACAAGCAGCTCAATAAAGAAAAACTCAAGGAACTGCGCGCCAATTCGCCGCTGGGTGAAATCCTCGCCGCGGGCCTGGCCAACTCCAAGCATGGTCGCGAGATCATGAAGGAATGCATCGAAGAAGCCGCCGCGCGGGTGATTCACGAGCTCGAACGCTACGTCAACGCGCTGGGCACGATTGCCGCCATGTCGCCGTTGCTGGGCCTGTTGGGCACGGTACTGGGCATGATCGACATTTTCAGCGCCTTCACCGGCTCCGGCATGACCACCAACGCCTCGGTATTGGCCGGTGGTATCTCCAAGGCGCTGATCACCACGGCGGCGGGCCTGATGGTCGGTATTCCTTCGGTGTTCTTCCACCGTTTCCTGCAGCGCCGCATCGATGAGCTGGTGGTGGGCATGGAGCAGGAAGCGATCAAACTGGTCGAAGTGGTGCAGGGCGACCGTGACGTCGATCTGGCCGGGGACAAAGCGTGAAATTCCGTCGCAAACCCCGGGAAACGATCGACATCAACCTCGCGTCGCTGATCGACGTGGTGTTCATCCTGTTGCTGTTTTTCGTCGTGACCACCACCTTCACCCGCGAGACACAGTTGCGCGTCGATCTGCCGGAATCGGTCAGCGGTTCGCCCGCCGAAGACCAGCAGCTCAAGCAACTGGATGTCGCGATCAGCGCCGAAGGCGTGTTCTCGGTGAACAACAAGATTCTGCCGAAGAACGACCTGGCAACCCTGATGGAAGCCATGCAGAAAGAAGCCAACGGTGACACCAACATGCCGTTGTCGATCAGTGCCGACGGCAAGACCCAACATCAATCGGTGATCACCGCCATGGACGCGGCCGGCAAGCTCGGTTTCAGCCATCTGCGCATGACCACGGTCGAGGCGGCGCCCAAATCCTGATGAGCCTGTCCGATCGTTTGCTCGCCGCGTGGTATCAGGGGCATCCGGCCCTGACGCTGCTGCGGCCGCTGGAAATGCTCTACCGCCGCGTGGTGGTCAACAAGCGTCAGCGTTTTCTCGACGGTGAAGGCCAGATCTATCAGCCACCGGTGCCGTTGATCGTGGTCGGCAACATCACCGTCGGTGGCACCGGCAAGACGCCAATGATTTTGTGGCTGATCGAGCATTGCCGACGCGCCGGTCTGCGGGTTGGTGTGGTCAGCCGAGGTTATGGCGCCAAACCGCCGCAACTGCCGTGGCGGGTCTCCGCTGAGCAGAGCGCCGAGATCGCGGGCGACGAGCCGCTGTTGATCGTGCAGCGCACCGGCGTGCCACTGATGATCGACCCTGATCGCAGCGCGGCGGTCAAAGCCTTGCTCGCCAGTGAACCGCTGGACCTGATCCTGTCGGATGACGGCATGCAGCATTACCGCATGGCGCGGGATCTGGAGCTGGTGCTGATCGACGCCGCCCGTGGTTTGGGCAACCAGCGCTGCCTGCCGGCCGGTCCGTTGCGCGAGCCGATCGAACGCCTGCAAAGCGTCGATGGCGTGCTGTTCAACGGTGCCACTGCGGACCGCGAAGATGGCTTCGCGTTTCGCCTGCAAGCGACGGCGCTGGTCAATCTGCGCAGTGGCGAGCGCAAGCCGCTCGATCATTTTTCGCCTGGTCAAGCGGTGCACGCAGTGGCCGGGATCGGCAATCCGCAACGTTTCTTCAATACCCTCGAAGCGCTAGACTGGCGAGCAGTCCCCCATGCGTTTGCCGACCACGCCGAATACAGCGTGCAGGCCTTGAATTTCACACCGTCATTGCCGTTGGTGATGACCGAAAAGGACGCGGTGAAGTGCCGTGCCTTCGCAGCAGACGACTGGTGGTATCTGGCCGTCGATGCCGTGCCGTCACCGGCCTTCGTGGCCTGGTTCGACACCCAGTTGATGCGCCTGTTGCCCGATCGTCTTTTGCCTTAACTCTTTATCCAGGGAATGTTCATGGACACCAAATTGCTCGACATCCTCGCGTGCCCGGTCTGCAAAGGCCCGCTCAAGCTCAGCGCCGACAAGACCGAATTGATCAGCAAGGGCGCCGGCCTGGCCTATCCGATCCGCGACGGCATCCCGGTGATGCTCGAAAGCGAAGCGCGTACCCTGACCACTGACGAGCGTCTGGATAAATGACCACTGCTTTCACTGTTGTCATTCCGTCGCGTTACGCCTCGACCCGCCTGCCGGGCAAACCGCTGCTGGATATCGCCGGCAAGCCGATGATCCAGCATGTCTGGGAACAGGCGAGCAAAAGCAGCGCCAGCCGCGTGGTGGTCGCGACCGACGATGCGCGCATCGTCGAAGCCTGCAAGGCGTTCGGCGCTGAAGTGGTGCTGACCCGTGAAGATCACAATTCCGGCACCGATCGTCTGGCTGAAGTCGCCGCCAAGCTGGGCCTCGAGCCTGACGCGATCGTGGTCAACGTGCAGGGTGACGAGCCGCTGATCCCGCCAAGCGTGATCGATCAGGTTGCCGCCAACCTCGCCGCCCACACCGAAGCGCGCATGGCCACCCTGGCCGAGCCGATCGAAGACGTCGAAACCCTGTTCAACCCGAACGTGGTCAAGGTCGTCAGCGACCTCAATGGTCTGGCGTTGACCTTCAGTCGCGCGACCTTGCCCTGGGCCCGCGATGCGTTCGCCAAAAATCGCCAGCAGTTGCCGGAAGGTGTGCCGTACCGTCGTCACATCGGCATTTATGCCTACCGCGCCGGGTTCCTTCAGGACTTCGTGAGCTGGGGCCCGTGCTGGCTGGAAAACACTGAATCCCTCGAACAACTGCGTGCTCTGTGGCACGGCGTGCGGATTCATGTGGCCGATGCGTTGATCGCGCCGCCGACCGGTGTCGACACCGCTGAAGATCTTGAGCGCGTTCGTCGCCTGCTGGAGGCCTGATGCGCGTTCTGTTCGTGTGCCTGGGCAACATTTGCCGCTCGCCCACCGCTGAAGGCGTGTTGCGCCGCAAACTGCGCGAAGCGGGGCTGGCGGATCAGGTCGAAGTGGCCTCCGCCGGCACCGGTGACTGGCACGTCGGCAATCCGCCGGACAAGCGCAGCCAGGCTGCGGCCAAGCTGCGTGGTTATGACCTGTCGGCGCAACGTGCGCAGCAGGTCAGCCGTGCCGATTTCGCCAGTTATGACCTGATTCTGGCCATGGACAACAGCAACCTGCGCAACCTCAAGGCGCTGCAACCGTCCACCGGCAAGGCCGAGCTTGACCTGTTCCTGCGCCGTTATGCCGGTGTGGTCGATGAAGTGCCGGATCCGTACTACGACGGCGATCAGGGTTTCGAGCAGGTGCTGGATCTGATCGAAGCAGCCTGTGACCAACTGTTGATCGAAGTGAAGGGCCGGTTATGAGTTTGCAGGTGCAGCCCCAGATTTCGCTGAAACCGTTCAACAGTTTTGGTGTGGACGTGCGTGCGCAGTTGTTCGCCGAGGCCCACAGCGATGCCGACGTGCGCGAAGCCTTGGCCTATGCGACTGCCCATGACGTGCCATTGCTGGTGATCGGCGGCGGCAGCAACCTGCTGCTGACGGCTGATATCCCGGCGCTGGTGCTGCGCATGGCCAGCCGTGGCATTCGGCTGATCAGCGATGACGGCAGCCACGTGGTGATCGAGGCTGAAGCCGGCGAACCGTGGCATCCGTTCGTGCAACACACCTTGGCGCTGGGTTTTTCCGGTCTGGAAAACCTCAGTCTGATTCCCGGCACCGTTGGCGCGGCGCCGATGCAGAACATCGGTGCCTACGGCGTCGAGATCAAGGATGTGTTCGCCGGGCTGACCGCGCTGGATCGCCAGACCGGCGAGCTGCGCGACTTCAGCCTGGAAGAATGCAACTTCGCCTACCGCGACAGCCTGTTCAAGCAGCAGCCGGGGCGTTGGCTGATCCTGCGGGTGCGCTTCAAACTTGATCGAGTTGCCCACCTGCATCTGGAATACGGCCCGGTGCGTCAGCGCCTGACCGAGCAGGGCATCGAGCAACCAACGCCCACCGACGTCAGTCGCGCGATCTGCAGTATCCGCAGCGAAAAATTGCCGGATCCGGCGGTGCTCGGCAATGCCGGCAGTTTCTTCAAGAATCCGCTGGTGTCGGCGGCGCTGGTCGAGCAGATCAAGGCGCAGCACCCGGATCTGGTGGCCTATGCGCAAGCGGACGGGCAAATGAAGCTGGCCGCCGGCTGGTTGATCGAGCGCGCTGGCTGGAAGGGTTTCCGTGAGGCCGATGCTGGCGTGCATAAATTGCAGGCGCTGGTGCTGGTCAACTACGGCTCCGCGACCGGCCTGCAATTGCTCGATCTGGCGCAACGCATCCAGAAAGATATTGCCGAACGTTTCAATGTCGAGCTGGAAATGGAGCCGAACCGTTATTGAGGCTACGCTTTCCAGGCGCCATCCAAAGCCCTGCACTGAGCAAAAAGTGCAGGGCTTTTTTGTTAACGGTGGGTTAACTTAGCCAGCTAACGATAACCGTCATTTGCTCCACCAAAGGCCCGGTGCAGACGTTCGCGTCGGCACAAGAGAGCCTGTGCCAACTACATCTCAGTCAGCGATGACCCCGTGGCGAGGGAGCTTGCTCCCGCTGGGGCGCGTAGCGGCCCCGCTTTCAAGAAGGGCCTGCTACGCAGTCCAGCGGGAGCAAGCTCCCTCGCCACAGGATCAGTATTCAGCTTCACTGATGTGTATCGGCCGATTAGCCTGAGTCGATCTGCGTGAACCACCGCCAGTTCTGGCGGCAGATTGCTCGACCCCATAACCACCAAGAATATGCGGGCGTGCCCATGATTACCCTGAAACTCAATGGCCAGGATCACCCACTGGACGTCACCGAAGACATGCCGCTGCTCTGGGCAATCCGTGACGTCGCCGGATACAACGGCACCAAATTCGGCTGCGGCATGGGCCTGTGCGGCGCCTGTACCATTCACATCGATGGCTTGCCGGCGCGCAGTTGTATCACGCCGATCGGTTCGGTGATCGGGCAGAACGTCACCACCATCGACAACCTGCACGCCGATCCGGTGGGGCAGGTGGTGCAGCAAGCCTGGCTCGACAGCGCCGTGGCGCAATGTGGTTTTTGTCAGGGTGGGCAGATCATGTCCGCCACCGCGTTGCTCAAGACCAACCCCAATCCGAGCGACGAGCAGATCGAAGAGGCAATGGTCGGCAACATTTGCAGGTGCGGCACTTACAACCGAATCAAGACCGCGATCCGCCAGGCCTCCACTAACTTGAAGGAGGCCAAGGCATGAGCCGCTTGCCGAATGATTTCGCCCTGAGCAATCTCAGCCGTCGCGGTTTTCTCAAAGGCGTCGGCGCCACGGGCGCATTGGTGCTGGCCGCGAGCTGGGGCTGGCAGGATGCGTTGGCTGAAGACAAACCGAAGAAGTTCGGTGCCGACGGCATGCCCAATGGCTGGATCGACGATCCCAAGGTCTACGTCAGCATTGCCGCGGATGGCACGGTCACCGTGGTCTGCAACCGTTCGGAAATGGGCCAGGGCGTGCGCACCAGTCTGAGCATGGTGGTCGCTGATGAACTGGACGCCGATTGGGCCAAAGTCAAAGTCCAGCAAGCGCCGGGTGACGAAGTACGTTTCGGCAACCAGGACACTGACGGTTCACGCAGCATGCGTCACTGGTATGAGCCGATGCGTCGTTGCGGCGCGGCGGCCCGGACCATGCTCGAACAAGCCGCTGCCGCGCAGTGGCAGGTGCCGGTGGGCGAGTGCCAGGCGCAGTTGCACAAAGTCCTGCATAAACCTTCCGGTCGCGAGCTGGGTTACGGCGAACTTGCCGCTGCAGCCAGTGCGCTGGCGGTGCCGGCCCGTGACAGCCTGCGCCTCAAGCAGCCGTCGGAGTTCCGCTACATCGGCAAGGAAGGCACCAAAGCCATCGACGGCGCCGACATCGTCAACGGGCGCGCGGTGTACGGCGCCGACGTGCATTTCGACGGCATGCTCTACGCGACCATCGCGCGTCCGGCGGTGTATGGCGGCAAGGTCAAGTCGCTGGATGACAGCGCAGCGCTGAAAGTCCCTGGCGTGCTGAAGGTCATGCAGATCGAAAGCCGCCCACTGCCTTCGGAATTCCAGCCACTGGGCGGTGTAGCGGTGATTGCCAGCAATACCTGGGCAGCGATCAAGGGTCGTGAGGCGCTGAAAATCGAGTGGGACGACGGCCCCAACGCCAGTTATGACTCGATCGCTTATCGCAAGGAACTGGAAGCGGCGTCGCGCAAACCCGGCAAAGTGGTGCGCAACACCGGCGATATCGACAAAGCCCTGAGCGGCGCCGCCAGCAGTCTCGAAGCGTCCTACTATCTGCCGCATCTGGCGCAGGCACCGATGGAGCCGATGGTCGCCATCGCCCGCTACGACAACGGCGTGTGTGAGGCGTGGGCGCCGAGTCAGGCGCCGCAGGTAACTCGCGAGCGCATCGCCGAGCGCCTCGGGCTGCCGTTCGACAATGTCACCTTTAATGTCACGCTGCTCGGTGGCGGTTTCGGCCGTAAATCCAAGCCGGATTTCGTCGTCGAAGCGGCGATCCTCGCCAAAGAGTTCCCCGGCAAAGCGGTGCGGGTGCAATGGACGCGCGAGGATGACATCCACAACTCGTATTTCCACACGGTGTCCGCCGAGTACCTGAAGGCCGCCGTTGGCAAGGACGGCATGCCCTCCGGCTGGCTGCATCGCACGGTGGCGCCGAGTATTACGGCGCTGTTCGCTCCGGGCATGAACCATGAGGCGGCGTTCGAACTGGGCATGGGCTTTACCAACATGGCCTACGCGATTCCCAACGTGCGTCTGGAAAACCCCGAAGCCACGGTGCACACCCGGGTCGGCTGGTATCGCTCGGTGTCGAACATTCCCCACGGCTTTGCGATCCAGAGTTTTGTCGATGAACTGGCGCACAAGGCCGGGGTTGATCCGCTGAAATACCAGATCAGGTTGCTCGGCCCGGATCGGCAGATCGACCCGCGTACCCTGAGTGAGGAGTGGAACTACGGCGAATCACCCGAGCGCTATCCGATCGACACCGGGCGCATGCGCACGGTATTGGAAACCGCCGCCAGGGCTGCCGGCTGGGGGCGCCAATTGCCCAAGGGCCGAGGCCTCGGTCTGGCGATGCATTACAGCTTCGTCACCTATGTGGCGGCGGTGATCGAAGTCGAGGTCAAGGACGACGGTACGCTGATCGTGCACAAGGCTGACATCGCCGTCGATTGCGGGCCGCAGATCAACCCTGAACGCATTCGCTCGCAGTTCGAGGGCGCATGCGTGATGGGCCTGGGCAACGCGGTGCTGGGTGAAATCAGCTTCAAGGACGGCAAGGTTCAGCAGGACAACTTCCATATGTACGAAGTGGCGCGCATGTCGCTGGCGCCGAAGGAAATCGCCGTGCATCTGGTGACGCCGCCGGGCGACGTGCCGTTGGGCGGTGTCGGTGAGCCGGGCGTGCCGCCAATTGCGCCGGCGCTGTGCAATGCGATCTTCGCCGCGACGGGCCAGCGCATCCGCAACTTGCCGGTGCGTTATCAGTTGCAGGGCTGGCAGAAGGCGCAGGCGTAATGGACAGCGTCGACCTCAACGTCCTGCGCAGCGTGCTCGAGTGGCGCCGCGCCGGGCAGCGAGTGGTGCTGTTCAGCGTGGTGCAGACCTGGGGCACCGCGCCCCGGGCACCCGGCGCGATGCTCGCGTTGCGCGAGGACGGCGTGGTGATCGGCTCGGTGTCGGGCGGTTGTGTCGAGGATGACCTGATCGCCCGCCTGCACGACGGGCGCATCGCCAGCGACGGCCCGCCGGTACAACTGATTACCTATGGCGTCACTCGCGAGGAGGCGGCGCGTTTCGGCTTGCCCTGTGGCGGCACGCTGCGTCTGACCGAGGAGCGGGTCGGTGATCCGGCGTGGGTCGCGGAGTTGCTGGCGCGTTGTGAAAACCATGAGATTGTCGCCCGTCAGCTGAACATCGAAAGCGGTGAGGTTGTGCTGTCGGCGGCGAGCAAATCCGATGTGCTCGAATTCGACGGCAAGACCCTGCGCGCCATTTATGGTCCGCGCTGGCGTCTGTTGTTGATCGGCGCCGGACAGCTGTCGCGTTACGTGGCGGACATGGCGCGGCTGCTGGAATTCGAGGTGCTGATCTGCGATCCGCGTACCGAGTTCGTCTACGGCTGGGAAGAGCACCACGGTCGCTTTGTCCCGGGCATGCCGGATGACGCGGTGTTGAACATACAGACAGACGAACGCACGGCGATTGTGGCGCTGACCCACGATCCACGCCTGGACGATATGGCGCTGCTCACCGCACTCGATTCGCCGGCCTTTTATGTCGGTGCACTCGGATCGCGGGTCAACAGTCAGAAGCGCCGGGACAATCTGGCTCAGTTGGGCTTGTCACCCGAGGCGATCAACCGTTTGCACGGGCCGATCGGTTTGCACATCGGCAGCCATTCACCGGCGGAGATTGCCCTGTCGTTGTTGGCGGAGATCGTCGCGATCAAGAACGGCGTCGAGTTGAAACAGAAGAAAGTTGTGGAGGCGTCATGAGTCGATCCATCGCAGTGATTGTGCTGGCGGCGGGCGAGGGTAGTCGCTTTCGTCAGGTCGCGGGTGCGGACAAGGACAAGCTGTTGGCCGATTGCACCGGGCGTGATGGTGCGGTGCGTTCGGTGATCGAGCAGGTATTGCTGAATCTGCCGGCCGGTCTCGACAAGCGGGTGCTGGTCACCACCGAAGCGCGGCCGCAGGCGATGCGCATGGCTCAGGCCTATGGCTGTGAGGTGGTCTCGATTGATTCGACCGGGATGGGTGACAGCATTGCGGCGGGCGTTGCGGCTTGTCCGGAGGCGGATGGCTGGTTGATTGTGCTGGGGGATATGCCGTTTATTTTGCCGTCGAGTATTGAGCGGGTGGTGGCGGCAATGACCGATGACGCGGTTAGTGTGCCGGTGCAGGAGGGCGAGTTTGGGCATCCGGTGGGGTTTGGGCGTTCTTTTGGGCCGGCGTTGCAGGCGTTGAGTGGCGATCACGGGGCCAGACCGTTGTTCAAGCAGGGGCGGGTGGTTGAAGTGGTGGTGGATGATCCCGGGGTGTTGTGGGATATCGATGTGCCTGAGGCGTTGGTGTTCAAATAAAAGCCAGATCAAAAGATCGCAGCCTTCGGCAGCTCCTACATTTTGGATGTGATCACCTGTAGGAGCTGCCGAAGGCTGCGATCTTTTGATCTTCTAAATGGAATAAAAAAGCCCCGCCAGGTTTTCACCGAGGCGGGGCTTTTTATTGGCTTTCGGAATCAGACGAGCGGTTTAGGCTCGTGTTCTTTTTCCTGGGCCTCTTGGTGATGCTCGACCGCGTCCTGAACGGAGCGTGGTGCTTCGGCGATCACCGACTCAACCACTGCTTCTTCAGTCACGGAAGCAGCAACCTCTACGACGTCAGCAGCTGGAGCTGCAGCGGCAGCCAGTTCGGCTTCCTTCTGCAGACGCTCGGCTTCACGCTTGCGGCGACGCACTTCACGTGGGTCGTTTGGCGCACGGCCGTTTGGCGTCAGGGCGCTGACCGGAGCGGCTTCAACCACTGGAGCAGGGGCTTCAGCAACCACAGGCGCTTCGACGACCGGTGCTTCAACCACTGGCGCTGGAGCAGGTTCGGCCACTTCAACGACTGGCGCGGCGGCCTTGGTTTCTTCAGCCACCGGGGCTTCTGCTACCGGCGCTGGCTTTTCAGCGACGGCAGGCTCGGCAACCCAGTTGAAGGCGGTCTGTTCTTCGCGAACTTCACGCACGGTTTCGGTCACGGTTTCAGCGACGGTTTCAGCAACCGGCTCTGCGACCACAACTGGCGCCTCGACAACCGGAGCAGGCTCGGCAGCGACTTCAGCCTGAGGCTGAGCTTCGCGAACCGGTGCCGCTTCGACTTCCGGAGCAGCAACCACTTCCACTGGGGTAGTGGCTTCAACGACCGGCGCTTCCACTGGAGCAGTTTCCAGGGTGGCGGCGGTGGCGCGTTCAGCTTGCTCGTGTGCCTGTGCTTCGGCTGGAGCGCTGATCACGCTGCTGGCAACAGCGGCGGTCACGGCCAGGCCGGCAGCCAGATCGGCAGCGCTTGGTGCTGATTCAGCGTTTTCGCCGGACTCGGACTCTTCCGAACCTTCGATCACGTTGCCGTTGGCATCACGCTGACGCTCGCGACGGTTGCTGCGACGACGCTGACCACGGGAGCGACGACGTGGACGATCGCCTTCGGCGTTGTCCTGACCGTCTTCCGACAGTTGCTCTTCGCCGGTGATGACTTCTTCTTCGGCTACCGCAGCAGCCTGTTCGGCACGCGGTTGACGCTCTTCACGCGGCGGACGCGGTGCGCGTTCTTCGCGTGGCTGACGGGCCGGACGCTCTTCTGCGACAACAGCGGCAGCGGCAGCAGCTACGGGTGCGGCCGGAGCGGCGTCCAATGGCTCGCGCAGTTCACGGACACGCTCTTCACGCTCGCCACGTGGCTTGCGGTCTTCACGTGGCGCACGTGGTGCACGTTCTTCACGCGGAGCGCGGGGTGCGCGTTCTTCGCGAGCGGCTGGCGCTTCGGTGCGGGCTTCACGCGGTTCACGGGCTTCACGCGGCTGACGCTCTTCACGCGGCTCACGTGGTGCGCGCTCTTCACGCGGTGCACGTTCTTCGCGCGGCTTGCGCTCTTCATCGCGGCGACCGTTACGGTTGCGGCTCTGCTGACGACCGTTGCGACGCTCTTCGTTGCGGGCCGGACGCTCGGTGGCCGGTTTTTCAACGACGACCGGAGCGGCTGGCTCTTCTTTGGTCGCGAACAGGCTGACCAGCGATTTCACCAGGCCTTTGAACAGGCTTGGCTCTGGCGCGGCAACCGGAGCGGGTGCAGCGGCGACAGGCGCGGCGACTTCGGTCGGCACCGGAGCGTTGGCGCGGGCCGGAGCAGTCTTGACCGCGGCTTCCTGGCGAACCAGGGTGCGGGTCGCAGCGGCTGGCTGGACTTCTTCGACTTCGGCAGCGGCAGCAGCGATTTCGTAGCTGGACTGGTTGGTCGCTGCTTCCGGGCTGTCGTCACGCAGACGCTGAACTTCGAAGTGCGGGGTTTCGAGGTGATCGTTCGGCAGAATGACGATACGGGCACGGGTGCGCAGTTCGATCTTGGTGATCGAGTTGCGTTTTTCGTTAAGCAGGAAGGCGGCGACCGGGATCGGCACCTGAGCGCGCACTTCGGCAGTGCGGTCTTTCAGGGCTTCTTCTTCGATCAGACGCAGGATTGCCAGCGACAGCGATTCGACGTCACGGATGATGCCGGTGCCGTTGCAGCGCGGGCAGACGATGCCGCTGCTTTCGCCCAGCGATGGACGCAGGCGCTGACGGGACATTTCCAGCAGGCCGAAGCGCGAGATGCGGCCGATCTGCACGCGAGCGCGGTCGGCTTCCAGGCATTCGCGGACTTTCTCTTCCACGGCGCGCTGGTTCTTGGCTGGGGTCATGTCGATGAAGTCGATGACGATCAGGCCGCCGATGTCGCGCAGGCGCAACTGACGGGCGATTTCTTCGGCGGCTTCAAGGTTGGTCTGCAGCGCGGTTTCTTCGATGTCGCTGCCTTTGGTGGCGCGCGCCGAGTTGATGTCGATGGACACCAGGGCTTCGGTCGGATCGATGACGATGGAGCCGCCGGAAGGCAGTTCGACGACGCGCTGGAAAGCGGTCTCGATCTGGCTTTCGATCTGGAAACGGTTGAACAGCGGCACGCTGTCTTCGTACAGCTTGATCTTGCTGGCGTACTGCGGCATCACCTGGCGGATGAAGGTCAGGGCTTCGTCCTGGGCTTCAACGCTGTCGATCAGCACTTCGCCGATGTCCTGGCGCAGGTAATCGCGGATGGCGCGGATGATCACGTTGCTTTCCTGGTAGATCAGGAACGGCGCGGAGCGATCCAGCGAGGCTTCTTTGATGGCGGTCCACAGTTGCAGCAGGTAGTCGAGGTCCCACTGCATTTCTTCGCTGCTGCGGCCCAGGCCGGCAGTGCGCACGATCAGACCCATGTCGGCTGGAGCAACCAGACCGTTCAGCGCTTCACGCAGTTCGTTGCGCTCTTCGCCTTCGATGCGACGGGAGATACCGCCGGCACGCGGGTTGTTCGGCATCAGCACGAGGTAACGACCGGCCAGGCTGATGAAAGTGGTCAGGGCGGCGCCCTTGTTGCCACGTTCTTCTTTTTCGACCTGAACGATGACTTCCTGGCCTTCGCTCAGGACGTCCTTGATGTTGACGCGGCCTTCAGGGGCTTTCTTGAAGTATTCGCGGGAGATTTCTTTGAGGGGCAGGAAGCCGTGGCGCTCGGAGCCGAAATCGACAAAGGCAGCCTCAAGGCTTGGTTCGATGCGAGTGATACGGCCTTTGTAGATGTTGGCCTTTTTCTGCTCGCGTGCACCGGATTCGATGTCCAGGTCGTAGAGGCGTTGGCCATCTACCAGTGCAACACGCAACTCTTCGGGTTGAGTTGCGTTAATCAGCATTCTTTTCATGTAGTACCGTCGGTTTCCGGGCTGCCGGAAACGGCGTTCGGCACACACGACTTCTCACGGTCGGTGTCAGGTGCGTCGGGAGTGGTTGGCCATTCCCGTGTCCAGCGATGTCAGGCCAATTGGGCCGATATCGCGACGTACGCGTCCTGCTTGCTGTGGCTACTTAAGCACTCAGTCAGGAGGAGGAATCAACCAGCGGCTGTGGACGAGATGAAGCGTCTTGATAAAGCCTATTGCTACACAGTCCGGCGGTTGTGCATCTCCACCCTACACGTATCCCTGATAATTCGGGTGCTGCCGCGCGCAGAATCCGCAGCGGGTTGGCATTTACCGTGAGCTCCGAAAGGGGAGGTCACGCATCATGGCTAATTCAGGCGATGTTTCCGAAGCCTTCGCTCGGGGTCATCTGCAGCTGACTGCACTTTGTGAACTGGCCTCGAATATTTGCCTGTCAGGCGAGTGAAAACTCTGCTCGACGGTGTAATTCAGGCCTCATGTCACCTGCGCTTGTTACAACTGCAAACTCCACCGTTAAGTAGCGAAAGCCCCGTAGGACGGCCTCGCGTCCTGGTGAATTGCGTTGGTCAGGGCCGGTTTTTGACCGTGGTTCCGCTGTCCAGGCCGCTTTTGGCGGCGTTCGCGACTATAGCAGCAATGATTAAGTGCTTCAATTCCATAAAAATTGTTATCATCCGCGGCATGACAACTACTGCCCCTTCGACTCCAGGCGTTCAACTGCTTGAAGTCTCGCCGGAGTATGCCGGCCAACGAATCGACAATTTCCTCCTTGCCCGGCTCAAAGGCGTGCCCAAGACCTTGATTTACCGCATTTTGCGTAAAGGCGAAGTGCGTGTGAACAAGGGGCGGATCAAGCCCGAATACAAGCTGCAGGCCGGCGATATCGTGCGCGTGCCACCGGTTCGCGTGCCTGAGCGCGACGAGCCGGTGCCTTTGGCCCAAGGTCTGTTGCAGCGCCTGGAAGCCTCGATTGTCTACGAAGACAAAGCCCTGATCGTGATCAACAAGCCCGCCGGCATTGCGGTTCACGGCGGCAGCGGCTTGAATTACGGTGTCATCGAAGCCTTTCGTCAGTTGCGCCCCGATGCCAAGGAGCTGGAGCTGGTTCACCGTCTCGACCGTGATACCTCCGGTCTGTTGATGATCGCCAAGAAGCGCAGCATGTTGCGCCACTTGCACGCCGCATTGCGCGGTGACGGCGTCGACAAGCGCTACATGGCACTGGTTCGCGGTAACTGGGCGACTTCGATCAAGCAAGTCCGTGCGGCGCTCGGCAAGAGCAATCTGCGCTCCGGCGAGCGCATGGTCGAGGTCGACGAGGAGGAGGGCAAGGAGTCGGTGACCGTGTTCAAGGTCCTGCGCCGCTTCGGCGACTTTGCCACCCTGATCGAAGCCAAGCCGATCACCGGCCGTACGCACCAGATCCGCGTCCACACGTTGCACGCCGGGCACTGCATTGCCGGTGACACCAAGTACGGCGATGACGGTTTCAGCAAGGAAATCCGTGATCTGGGCGGCAAGCGCCTGTTCCTGCACGCCTACATGCTGACCGTGCCGCTGCCTGATGGCGGTGAGCTCAAGTTGCAGGCACCGGTCGATGAAATGTGGGCCAAGACCGTGGAGCGATTGAGTGCGCCCATCTGATTACAAGCTGCTGATTTTCGATTGGGACGGCACCCTCGCCGATTCCATTGGTCGGATTGTCGAGGCGATGCATTCTGCGTCCGGGCGTTCCGGTTTCGAGTTGCGCGATGATTTTGCCGTCAAGGGCATCATCGGTCTGGGCTTGCCCGAGGCGATCCGCACCTTGTATCCGGACATCAGCGATGCCGAGATGACCTTGTTTCGCGAGTACTACGCCGATCACTACATCGCGGCAGAAGCCGTGCCTTCGCCGCTGTTCGAGGGTGTAGTCGAGTCGATGGCGTCCTTTCGTGAGCAGGGTTTTCACCTGGCGGTCGCGACTGGCAAGAATCGTCGCGGACTGGATCGGGTGCTGAAAGCCAATGGCTGGGAAGATTTTTTCGATATCACCCGCGCCGCCGACGAGACTGCGAGCAAGCCGCATCCGTTGATGCTGGAACAGATTCTCGACCACTGCGGCGTGCATCCCGAGCAGGCGCTGATGGTCGGGGACTCGTCCTTCGATCTGCTGATGGCGCGTAATGCAGGCATGGCCTCTGTGGCGGTCAGCTACGGCGCGCAGTCGATTGACTCGCTGCAGCAGTTCGAGCCGCGCCTGTCGATCGACCATTTTAGTGAGTTGCATGCCTGGCTGGGGCAGCAGGCCAAATAAGTTTTTTCTGGGGTGGACTGGATGACCGACGAATGGAAAGCACCGGCCAAGGCAAGTGCCGACGACGGTGACGCGAAAAGCTGGAAGTTGTTGGAAAAGACCTTGCTCGCCGGTGTGCAGGAGCAGCGTCGCTCGCGGCGCTGGGGGATTTTCTTCAAACTGCTGACTTTTGTTTATCTGTTTATCGCTCTGATTGCGTTCACGCCGCTGATGGACATGGAAAAGAGCGCCACTCGCGGCCCGAACTACACCGCACTGATCGACGTCACTGGTGTGATCGCTGACAAGGAGCCGGCCAGCGCCGACAACATTGTTGGCAGTCTGCGTGCAGCCTTTGAGGACAAGAAGGTCAAAGGTGTAATCCTGCGGATCAACAGTCCTGGCGGCAGCCCGGTGCAGTCGGGTTACGTGTACGACGAAATCAAGCGTCTGCGCGGTCTGCATCCGGACATCAAGGTTTATGCGGTGATTTCCGATCTCGGGGCGTCCGGTGCCTATTACATCGCCAGTGCGGCAGATCAGATCTATGCCGACAAGGCGAGTCTGGTCGGTTCGATTGGTGTAACGGCGGCCGGTTACGGTTTCGTCGGTACCATGGACAAGCTCGGCGTTGAACGTCGCACTTATACGTCTGGCGAGCACAAGTCGTTCCTTGACCCGTTCCAGCCGCAGAAGCCGGATGAAACGGCGTTCTGGCAGACGGTGCTGGATACCACGCACAACCAGTTCATCAATAGCGTCAAGCAGGGGCGTGGCGATCGTCTGAAGGATAAGGAGCATCCGGAATTGTTTTCCGGTCTTGTCTGGTCAGGTGAGCAGGCACTGCCGCTGGGTTTGATCGATGGTCTGGGCAATACCAGTTCGGTGGCGCGGGATGTAATTGGTGAGAAGGAGTTGGTGGATTTCACCGTGCAGGAATCGCCGTTTGATCGCTTCTCGAAGAAGCTCGGTGCCAGCGTGGCTGAGCAATTGGCGATGTGGATGGGTTTCCACGGGCCTTCGTTGCGCTGACAGTTCGTCTGATAAACAAACCGGCCTTGATGGCCGGTTTTTTGTGCGTCACGGAATTTGCACGCCCTCGGCCAGTAGCATGTCAATCAGGCGGATGAGTGGCAGGCCGATCAGGCTGGTGGCGTCAGGCCCTTCGGTGGACTGAAACAGGCTCACACCCAGGCCTTCGGCCTTGAAGCTGCCGGCGCAGTCGTAGGGCTGCTCGAGGCGCAGGTAGCGTTCGATGCGTGCTTCGTCGAGTTGGCGCATGTGTACGGTAAATGGCACACAGTCGACCTGGCAGAGGCCGGTCTGGCTGTTGAGCAGGGCCAGGCCGGTGAGGAAGGTCACACTGGCGCCGCTGGCCGCCAGCAGTTGCTCGCGAGCCTTGTCAAAGGTGTGTGGCTTGCCGATGATCCGCTCGCCGAGCACGGCAACCTGGTCCGAGCCGATAATCAGGTGGGCAGGGTGGCTGGCAGCCAGTGCCCGGGCTTTCTGTTCGGCGAGGCGCTTGACCAGTTCGATGGCGGATTCGCCGTTCTGGTGGCTTTCGTCGATATCTGGCGAGCTGCAGACGAACGGCAGGTGTAGGCGGGCGAGCAATTCCCGGCGATAAGTCGAGCTTGAGGCGAGTAATAAAGGCAGCATTGGCGTCTCCTGAGGCAGGTGCGAATTCTAGCGGAGGCACGCAAGTGACGGACAGGGCACAATTTCCTTTGACATGGGTGGGTGCATCCCTATAATGCTGCGCCTATGTTGAATGACCCGATTCCACCTCACGTTGACCCGCGCAAATTGGCTGACCGTGGCACCACCCTTCAAGGTGAACTGCTGCTGGCCGATTTGAAGAGACTCTGCGACCCGCTTTCCGACGATGTCGGTAAGGTGCAGGCCAAATTCGTTTTTGAACGAGATGAACGTAAATCTGTGGTGATCCACAGCTTTATCGACACCGAAGTCAAAATGGTCTGCCAGCGTTGTCTTGAGCTGGTCACCCTGCCGATCCACAGCGAATGCAGTTACGCTGTAGTGAAGGAGGGTGCGAATACCCAGTCGTTACCGAAAGGTTATGACGTGCTGGAACTGGGCGAAGATCCATTGGATCTGCAGTCACTGATCGAGGAGGAGCTTCTGCTCGCCTTGCCCATTGTGCCTGCTCATCATCCGGAAGAATGCCAGCAGCCGGCGGGAGCAGATGAACCCGAACCGAGCGAGGACGAGGTAACGCGGTCCAACCCGTTCAGTGTATTGGCGCAGTTAAAGCGTGACCCAAACGTTTAGGAGTTAATCAATTATGGCTGTTCAGCAGAACAAAAAATCCCGCTCCGCCCGTGACATGCGCCGTTCGCACGACGCTCTCGAGGCTAGCACCCTGTCTGTAGAAAAAACCACTGGTGAAGTTCACCTGCGTCACCACGTATCGCCAGAAGGCGTATACCGTGGCCGTAAAGTGATCGACAAGGGCGCTGACGAGTAATCACTTGTCCGCTCAAGTCATCGCGATTGACGCAATGGGCGGGGACTTCGGTCCCCGCAGCATTGTTCAGGCCAGCCTTGCTTGCCTTTCTGCTACGCCCTCGCTGCACCTGACCCTCGTCGGTCAATCCTCCCTTCTTGAAGAACTGATCCACGGCCAATCGGCTGCCGATCGCGCGCGCCTGACGATTGTTCCGGCGTCTGAAGTCATCACCATGGACGAAAAGCCGACTCAGGCCTTGCGTGGCAAGCCGGATTCGTCGATGCGTGTCGCCCTGGAGCTGGTGCGTGACGGCAAGGCTCAGGCCTGTGTCAGCGCCGGTAATACCGGTGCGTTGATGGCGCTGTCGCGTTTCGTGCTCAAGACCTTGCCGGGGATTGATCGGCCGGCGATGGTGGCGGCGATTCCGACGCAGAAGGGCTATTGCCAGTTGCTCGATCTGGGCGCCAACGTCGATTGCAGCGCCGAGCATCTGTTGCAGTTCGCGGTGATGGGCTCGGTGGCGGCGCAGACGCTGGGCATTGCCCGGCCGCGTGTCGCATTACTGAATATCGGCACCGAAGACATCAAGGGCAATCAGCAGGTCAAGCTGGCCGCGACTTTGCTGCAGGCTGCGCGCGGCATCAACTACATCGGTTTTGTCGAGGGCGATGGTCTTTATCGCGGCGAGGCGGATGTGGTGGTCTGTGACGGGTTTGTCGGCAATATCCTGCTCAAGTCCAGCGAGGGCCTGGCGACGATGATCGCTGCGCGCATCGAGGCCTTGTTCAAGAAAAACTTCGCTTCCCGCGTGGTAGGTGCTTTGGCGCTGCCATTGATGAAGCGCTTGCAGGCGGATCTGGCGCCGGCGCGACATAACGGCGCAAGCTTTCTCGGCTTGCAGGGCATTGTAGTGAAAAGTCATGGTTCGGCCGGGGTTCAGGGGTTTCAGAGTGCGATTCAGCGTGCACTGATCGAGATTCAGGAGAATCTGCCCGAACGTCTCCATGGCCGTCTGGAGGATTTGTTGTCTTAGGCGATTTCGTCGGACAATGCTTAAATGTGACCGCCCGGTTCAAAGGGCCATCCAACTGTCAGTTTCTTGCGTCCCTCGGTGGGGCGTCATTTTCCGACGACAAGATCATTAGGGGCTTGTTACATGTCTGCTTCCCTCGCATTCGTCTTTCCAGGACAGGGTTCGCAGTCCCTCGGCATGCTGGCCGAGCTGGGCGCGGAACATCCGCTGATCCTCGAAACCTTCAAAGAAGCATCCGATGCTCTGGGCTATGACCTGTGGGCGCTGACCCAGCAGGGTCCGGAAGAGCTGCTCAATCAAACCGACAAAACCCAACCGGCCATTCTGACTGCTTCGATCGCCCTGTGGCGCCTGTGGCTGGCTCAAGGCGGTGCGCGTCCGGCATTTGTCGCCGGGCACAGCCTGGGTGAATACAGCGCGCTGGTTGCCGCCGGCAGCCTGAGCCTGGCTGACGCGGTGAAGCTCGTTGAGCGTCGCGGTCAGTTGATGCAGGAAGCCGTTCCGGCCGGGCAGGGCGGCATGGCTGCCATCCTCGGTCTGGAAGATGCCGACGTGCTGGCAGCCTGTGCCGAAGCGGCGCAAGGCGAAGTGGTCAGCGCAGTCAACTTCAACTCGCCGGGCCAGGTAGTGATTGCCGGTGCCAAGGCGGCCGTTGAGCGCGCCATCGAGGGCTGCAAGGCCCGTGGCGCCAAGCGCGCCATGCCGTTGCCGGTGAGCGTGCCTTCGCACTGCGAGCTGATGCGTCCGGCGGCCGAGCGCTTTGCCGAATCCATTGCCGCCATCGAGTGGCAGGCGCCGCAGATCCCGGTGGTCCAGAACGTCAGCGCGCAAGTGCCGGCCGATCTGGAAACCCTCAAGCGTGATCTGCTCGAACAACTGTACAAACCAGTACGCTGGGTTGAATCGGTCCAGACCCTGGCTGCCAAAGGCGCCACCAGTCTGGTCGAGTGCGGCCCGGGCAAGGTGCTCGCCGGTCTGAACAAACGTTGCGCCGAAGGCGTTTCGACTTCCAACCTCAATACCCCAGACGCTTTCGCTGCCGCCCGTGCAGCGCTGGCCTGAATCAGGAGAAACTTGCATGAGTCTGCAAGGTAAAGTTGCACTGGTCACCGGTGCAAGCCGCGGTATCGGCCAGGCTATCGCACTGGAACTGGGTCGTCAGGGCGCCGTCGTCATCGGCACTGCGACTTCCGCCAAAGGCGCCGAGGCGATTGCTGCCACCCTGAAAGAACACGGCATCCAGGGCACTGGCCTGGAACTCAACGTCACTAGCGATGAATCTGTCAGCAAGGTTCTGGCGAGCATCCAGGAACAGTTCGGTGCGCCGGCGATTCTGGTCAATAATGCCGGCATCACCCGCGATAACCTGATGATGCGCATGAAAGACGATGAGTGGTACGACGTGATCGATACCAACCTTAACAGTCTGTATCGCTTGTCCAAGGGCGTTTTGCGCGGTATGACCAAGGCGCGCTGGGGCCGAATTATCAGTATTGGCTCGGTGGTGGGTGCCATGGGCAACGCAGGCCAAGTAAACTATGCAGCCGCCAAGGCCGGTCTGGAAGGTTTCAGCCGTGCGATGGCGCGTGAAGTCGGTTCGCGTTCGATTACGGTCAACTCGGTAACCCCAGGGTTCATCGACACCGATATGACTCGCGAACTGCCGGAAGCACAGCGTGAAGCCTTGCAGACGCAGATTCCGCTGGGTCGTCTGGGGCAAGCTCAAGAGATCGCTTCGGTGGTCGCTTTTCTTGCATCCGACGGTGCGGCATACGTCACTGGGGCTACAATCCCGGTGAACGGTGGGATGTACATGTAAGTAAAATGTGACGGATTGCTTCAAAAAAATGTCATACGAGCTGTCTAAAATCCGTTATAAAGCTGCAATCTATTTATAGGCAGAGGGCCGCAGGGTTTGAGGAGTGAAGCTTTCAGTTGAAAAGCTGAAAAGCCTTTCTATACACTTACCCACTGGCCAGCTGCCTGAATTTGTCCATTAGGAGTGAAAACAAGGTATGAGCACCATCGAAGAGCGCGTCAAGAAAATCGTTGCCGAGCAACTGGGTGTTAAACAGGAAGAAGTGGTCAACACTGCTTCCTTCGTTGAAGACCTGGGTGCCGACTCCCTTGACACCGTTGAGCTGGTGATGGCTCTGGAAGAGGAATTCGAGACCGAAATCCCTGATGAAGAAGCTGAGAAGATCACTACTGTACAAGCTGCAATCGACTACGTTACTAGCCACCAGGCGTAATAGTTTGTAATCGTTGTCTGCTGTCATGGAAAAACCGCACTGCCATCATGGCGTGCGGTTTTTTCTTTAGGCCTGATGCAAAGTCGTCATTTGAAAAAGGAGAGTGCTGTGTCGCGTAGACGCGTCGTAGTCACCGGTATGGGTATGTTGTCGCCACTGGGCACGGATGTGCCGAGCAGTTGGCAGGGCATTCTGGCTGGCCGCAGTGGCATTGGTCTGATCGAACACACCGACCTTTCTGCCTATTCCACCCGTTTTGGCGGCTCGGTAAAGGGCTTCAATGTCGAGGAATACCTGTCGGTCAAGGAAGCACGCAAGCTCGACCTGTTCATTCAGTACGGTCTGGCCGCGGGTTTTCAGGCTGTTCGCAACGCCGGTCTGGAAGTCACCGACGCCAACCGTGAGCGCATTGGCGTAGCCATGGGTTCGGGCATCGGCGGTCTGACCAACATCGAAGAAACCAGCCGTACCCTGCATGAGACGGGCCCGCGTCGAATCTCGCCATTCTTCGTGCCAGGCTCGATCATCAATATGATTTCCGGTTTTCTGTCCATCCACCTGGGTGCACAGGGGCCGAACTACGCCATTTCCACTGCCTGTACCACCGGTACGCACTGCATTGGCATGGCGGCGCGCAACATCATGTACGACGAGGCCGACGTGATGATCGCTGGCGGTGCCGAGATGGCCGCGTGCGGTCTGGGCATGGGCGGCTTCGGTGCGTCCCGTGCGCTCTCGACCCGCAACGACGAGCCGACCCGCGCCAGTCGTCCGTGGGACAAGGGCCGTGATGGCTTCGTGCTGTCTGACGGTGCCGGTGCTCTGGTGCTCGAAGAACTCGAGCACGCCAAGGCCCGTGGCGCCACGATCTACGCCGAGCTGATCGGCTTCGGTACCAGCGGTGATGCGTTCCACATGACCTCGCCACCTGCGGACGGTGCCGGTGCGGCTCGCTGCATCACCAATGCCCTGCGCGATGCGAAGATCAACATCGACCAGGTGCAGTACATCAACGCCCACGGCACTTCGACCCCGGCCGGCGACCTTGCCGAAGCCAACGCGATCAAGACCGTGTTCGGTGATCACGCCTACAACCTGGCGGTCAGCTCCACCAAGTCCATGACCGGTCACCTGTTGGGTGCGGCGGGCGCGGTCGAGGCGATCTTCAGTGTGCTGGCGATCAACAGCCAGGTGGCACCGCCGACCATCAACCTCGACGAGCCGGATGAAGGCTGCGATCTCGATTTCGTGCCGCACACTGCGCGCAACATGGACATCGACGTCGTACTCTCCAACTCCTTCGGGTTTGGCGGCACCAACGGCACGTTGGCGTTCCGCCGGTTCGCAGGCTGATGGACAGCTGGGTCGACGGTCAGCCGGCTGACGCTCTGTCGCTGAAAGATCGCGGCCTGGCTTACGGCGATGGTCTGTTCGAGACCATCGCTGTGCACGGCGGCCAGCCAGTATTGCTGGATCGTCACCTGACGCGTTTGGCCGAGGGTTGCTCGCGTCTGGCCATCGTGGCGGATATCGAGCTGGTTCGCACCGAGCTGCTGGCCTATGCCGTGGCGATGGGCGAGGGCGTCCTCAAGCTGATCCTCACTCGAGGTGACGGCTTGCGCGGCTATGCGCCCGATCCAGCGGCGCAGGGCCGACGCATTCTGCAAGGCAACCCGCCCGCTGCTTATCCTGCCGTGCATGGCGAGCAAGGCGTGCGCCTGTTTCCCTGCGTCACGCGGTTGTCTAACCAGCCCTTGCTGGCTGGTCTCAAACATCTGAATCGTCTGGAGCAAGTGCTCGCCCGTGCCGAATGGCGCGACAGCGAACACGCCGAAGGCTTGATGCTCGATCAGGCCGGGCGCGTCATCGAAGGCGTGTACAGCAACCTGTTTCTGGTGCGCGACGGCGTACTGATCACCTCGGATCTGAAGCGCTGTGGCGTGGCCGGCGTAATGCGTGCCGAAATTTTGTTTCAGGCCGAGTCCCTGGGGATTCACACGCAAATCACCGACATCAGCCTCGAACAGCTGCAATGGGCTGATGAAGTGTTTGTCTGCAACAGTGTGTATGGCGTCTGGCCGGTACGCGCCTACGCTGCACTGAGCTGGCCGGTTGGCAAACTCACCCGTAAACTGCAAACCATTTCCCGCGCCCTACTGGATGCCTGATTCGTGAGACGTAAACTCTTGCTGCTGCTGGAAACCGGACTGGTTCTCGCAGGGCTTTTGCTGGGCGCCAGCGCCTGGAAAATTCATTCCGCGCTGGAACAGCCGCTGAACATCACGCAGGAAGAACTGCTGGATGTGCCAAAAGGCTCGACGCCGACCCGTACCTTTCTTGAACTCGAAACCGATGGCGTCATCAAGGACGCCTTCTGGTTACGCATCTATTGGCGCTTCAACCTGACCGGTACGCCGATTCATAGCGGTGAATACCGCATGCAGCCGGGCATGACCGTCAACGGTCTGATCGACTTGTGGAAGCGTGGTGAAGTGGTGCAATACAGCCTGACGCTGGTCGAGGGCTGGAACTTCCATCAGGTACGCGCCGCGCTGGCAAAAGATGAAAAGATCGAGCAGACCCTCAAGGGCTTGAGCGACAGCGAAGTGATGGAGAAAATCGGCCATCGCGGTCTGTTCCCCGAAGGTCGTTTCTTCCCGGACACCTACCGCTTCGTGCGCGGGGTCTCCGACGTCGAATTGCTGAAGAAGGCCTTTGATCGACTCGACGAGGTATTGGCCAAAGAGTGGGAAAATCGCTCGGCCGACGCTCCGTACAGCGAGCCTTACCAGGCGCTGATCATGGCCTCGCTGGTCGAGAAGGAGACCGGTGTGCCGCAGGAGCGTGGGCAGATTGCCGGCGTGTTCGTGCGCCGCATGGCGCTGGGCATGCAGTTGCAGACCGATCCGACCGTGATCTATGGTCTGGGCGACCGCTACACCGGCAAGCTGACACGCGCGCATCTCAAAGAGCCGACGCCCTACAACACCTATGTGATTCCGGGGCTGCCGCCGACGCCGATCGCGATGGTCGGACGCGAAGCGATTCATGCTGCGCTGAACCCGGTGCAAGGCAACAGCCTGTACTTTGTCGCCCGTGGCGATGGCAGCCATGTGTTCTCCGATGACCTGGACGCGCACAACAGCGCGGTGCGTGAATTCCAGCTCAAGCGCCGCGCCGATTACCGCTCCAGCCCGGCACCGGCGGGGACACCGGCTGCCGCGCCAGCCGCCGAAGCGACTCCTGCGGCTTCGCCCGATACTGCACCGCAGGCGCTGCCGGAGGTTCCCTCTCAGGAACCCACACCGACACCGGATGCCGCCGTTCCGCAAAACGCGCAATGACTTTGATTAAGGACTGCCTGTGACTGGCTTGTTTATTACCCTGGAAGGCCCGGAAGGCGCCGGCAAGAGCACCAACCGCGAATACCTCGCCGAGCGCCTGCGCGCCGAAGGTATCGAAGTGCTGCTGACCCGCGAACCCGGCGGTACGCCACTCGCCGAGCGGATCCGCGATGTGCTGCTGGCCCCGGCCGACGAGGTCATGAACCCCGACACCGAGCTGTTGCTGGTGTTCGCCGCGCGCGCCCAGCATCTGGCCGAAGTGATCCGCCCGGCGCTGGCTCGCGGCGCAGTGGTGCTGTGCGATCGTTTCACTGATTCGACATACGCTTATCAGGGTGGCGGTCGCGGTTTGTCGCTGGAACGCATCGCCGCGCTGGAGACTTTCGTCCAGGGCGACCTGCGTCCGGATCTGACGCTGATTTTTGATCTGCCGGTGGAAATCGGCCTGGCCCGCGCCAGTGCCCGTGGCCGTCTGGATCGTTTTGAGCTGGAAGGTCGAGCGTTTTTCGAAGCGGTACGCAATGCGTTTCTCGAACGCGCCGAAGCCGACCCGGCGCGCTATGTGCGCATCGATGCCGGTCAGCCATTGGTCAAGGTTCAGCAATCGCTGGATACCTTGATTCCGAACTTGCTGGAGCTGATTCGTGGCTGAGGCCTATCCATGGCAGGACAGCCTCTGGCAGCAACTGGCCGGACGTAGTCAGCACGCCCACGCGTATCTGCTGCACGGCCCGGCCGGGATCGGCAAGCGCGCGTTGGCCGAGCGCCTGATGGCCAGCCTGCTCTGTCAGCGTCCGACGCCCGAGGCGTGCGGCGAGTGCAAGTCCTGTTTGTTGCTCAAGGCCGGCAGCCATCCGGACAATTACATCCTCGAGCCGGAGGAGGCCGACAAGGCGATCAAGGTCGATCAGGTGCGCGATCTGGTCAGTTTCGTGGTGCAGACTGCGCAACTGGGCGGGCGCAAAGTGGTGCTGATCGAACCGGTGGAGTCGATGAACATCAACGCCGCCAACGCACTGCTCAAGAGCCTTGAGGAGCCTTCCGGCGATACTGTGCTGTTGCTGGTCAGTCATCAGCCGAGCCGTTTGCTGCCGACGATCAAGAGTCGCTGTGTGCAGCAGGCGTGTCCGCTGCCCGGTGAGGCCATGAGCCTGCAATGGCTGGCGCAGGCGTTGCCGGAGTGCTCTGAAGAGGAGCGCGTCGAATTGCTGACGCTGGCCGCCGGCTCGCCGTTGATGGCGGTCAGCCTGCAGTCCCAGGGCGTGCGCGAACAGCGGGCGCAGGTGGTCGAAGGGGTAAAGAAGCTGCTCAAGCAACAGCAGTCGCCGACGCAATTGGCCGAAGAGTGGAAAAACATTCCGATGCTGCGCCTGTTCGACTGGTTCTGCGACTGGTCGAGCCTGATCCTGCGCTATCAGCTGACTCAGGACGAAGCCGGCCTCGGTCTGACCGACATGCGCAAAGTCGTGCAGTACCTGGCGCAGAAAAGCGCCCAAGGCAAAGTCCTCGATATTCAGGACTGGATTCTCGCCCAGCGGCAGAAAGTCCTGAGCAAAGCCAACCTCAATCCGGCACTGCTGCTGGAAGCGTTGTTGGTGCAATGGGCGGGATTGCCTGGTCAAAGATAAGAATGTGTACCTAGACTCTGAACATCAGCAGTGGAGGTCAACATGAATGAAGCCATCAGCCCGGGGCCGCGCAACGGCATCCTGTCCCTGACCATCAAGGACAAATCGGTGCTTTACGCCGCCTACATGCCGTTCATCAGGAACGGTGGCCTGTTCATCCCGACCAACAAGAGCTACAAGTTGGGCGATGAGGTGTTCATGCTGCTGAATCTGATGGACGAGGCGGAGAAGATTCCGGTGGCCGGCAAGGTCGCCTGGATCACCCCCAAAGGCGCCCAGGGCAACCGCGCCGCCGGCGTCGGCGTGCAATTCAACGAGGGCGACAACACCGCCCGCAGTCGCATCGAAACCCATCTGGCCGGAGCACTGAAGTCCGACCGTCCCACTCATACGATGTAAGTAGCCGTCTTTTTTATGCTCGTAGATTCCCATTGTCACCTTGATCGCCTCGACCTCGCCGCCCATGACGGTTCGCTGGATGCTGCACTCGATGCTGCGCGCCAGCGCGGGGTAGGGCACTTTCTGTGCATCGGCGTCAGTGCCGACAACGCTGCCGACGTCAAAGCCCTCGCCGATCGTTATGACGACGTCGATTGCTCGGTCGGCGTGCATCCGCTGGATGTGCAACCGGGCGCCGCGCCGGCGCTCGACTGGCTGTTGCACGAACTCAATCACCCGAAAGTGGTGGCGATCGGCGAAACCGGTCTGGATTATCACTACGAGCCGGAAGCCGCCGAGCTGCAGCAGGAATCCTTCCGCCTGCACCTGCAAGCCGCCCAGCAGACCGGTAAGCCGGTGATCATCCACACCCGAGGCGCCCGCGCCGATACCCTCGAACTGCTGCGTGAAGCGGCGTTGCCCCAGGCCGGTGTGCTGCATTGTTTCACCGAAGACTGGGACATGGCCAAGGCTGCGCTGGACATGGGTTATTACATTTCCCTGTCGGGCATCGTCACTTTCCGCAATGCCGACGCCCTGCGTGATGTGGCCAGCAAGGTGCCGGCCGATCGCCTGCTGGTGGAGACCGATTCGCCGTATCTGGCGCCGATCCCTTATCGCGGCAAGCCGAACCTGCCGCAGTATGTGCGCGAAGTGGCAGAGTTTCTGGCGATGCTGCGCGGAGAAAACTATGAGCGGTTTGCCGAGCAGACCACCGAGAACTTCAAGCGGCTGTTCCCGTTGGCTCATGTAAAAGCCTGAATCGCAGGCAAAAAAAACCCGGGTTCTGGGGGGTGAATCCGGGTTAAGACCATTAGGAGTAAAACAAAGGCACGCGGTCCCTTGGTACCTTTATCGGCACGGCACTTGGGGGAGATGCCGTCCGACAGTTCAAGTATTGATCAGTCTGGCGTGCAGTCCAGTTGGCCGGTCGGGGTTTTTAAACAAATTTGGAATACATGCGCTTCAGATGAGTTCTCATTGCGCCACAAACGTTCCCGAAATGAACAACAAACACAGATATGGTCGGATGATCCGTGCATTTTTGCGCAAGTTAGGCATAATACGCGGCTTCGAATTTTGACCCCTACAGACCTTTTCTTATGCACAAAGAACCTCGTAAGGTCCGTGAGTTTCGTCGCCGCGAGCAAGAAATTCTCGATACCGCGCTCAAGCTGTTCCTCGATCAAGGTGAAGACAGTGTCACCGTCGAGATGATTGCTGATGCCGTGGGTATCGGCAAAGGCACGATCTACAAGCACTTCAAGTCCAAGGCCGAGATCTACCTGCGCCTGATGCTCGATTACGAGCGCGATTTGAACGAGCTGCTGCATTCGGCCGATGTCGACAAGGACAAGGAAGCGCTGTCCCGTGCTTACTTCGAATTCCGCATGCGTGACCCGCAGCGCTATCGCCTGTTCGACCGCCTCGAAGAGAAGGTCGTAAAAGGCAATCAGGTGCCGGAAATGGTCGAGGAGCTGCACAAGATCCGTGCCTCGAATTTCGAACGCCTGACCCTGTTGATCAAGGGCCGGATCAGCGAAGGCAAGCTCGAAGACGTGCCGCCGTACTTCCACTACTGCGCATCCTGGGCGCTGGTGCACGGCGCGGTGGCGCTGTATCACTCGCCGTTCTGGAGCAATGTGCTGGAAGATCAGGAAGGTTTCTTCCAGTTCCTGATGGACATCGGCGTGCGCATGGGCAACAAGCGCAAGCGCGATCCGGAAATCCCAAGCAGCTGAGCCATTCAGCTGCCTTATTGCGCCATGATTTCGCTACATGGCGCAGTAGCGCAGGAATATACTCAGGCATAGGGCTTGCTAAAACTTGATTTGTGAGTCAAGTTTTAGTCGCTCGATTTTCTATCGCCGGAGTGATCATGATCGTTGACCGTCAAGGCAGGCGTTTTCGCAATTTGCGCATCAGCCTGACCTCAGCCTGCAATTACGCCTGTACCTACTGCGTGCCTAACGGCAAGCGGTTGGTGGCTGCGCAGGATGAACTGTCGGCCGAGGCCATGGCCCGTGGCGTGGCTTATCTGATCGAAGCCGCCGGCATCGAACGCTTGCGCATCACCGGTGGCGAGCCGCTGGTCAGCCCCAAACTCGAATCTTTCATGAGCGCCGTCGGCAAGATGGGCCTGGAAGACATCAGCCTGACCACCAACGGTCAACTCCTCGCGAAAAAGCTGCCGCTGCTGGTGGATGCCGGTCTGCGCCGGATCAACGTGTCCCTCGATACCCTGGATGCCGGCGCCTTCCGCAGCATCGCCCGTGGCGGCGATCTGCCGACCGTGCTCGATGGCATGGACCAGGCAAAAGCCGCCGGACTGAAGATCAAGGTCAACATGGTGCCGTTGCGCGGGCAGAACCTGGATCAGGTGATGCCGCTGCTCGATTACTGCCTGGAGCGCGGCTACGAGTTGCGCTTCATCGAGTTGATGCGCATGGGCCACCTCGCCACCGACTCCAATGCCTTCCTGCAACAGTTCGTCAGCCTGCAGCAACTGCTGAGCCTGATTGGCGAGCGCTACGAGTACGCCCAGGCCGATGCGCCGGTGGATGCCACGGCTGTGCGCTACGCGATCCCGGGGCTGGGCCATTTCGGTGTGATTGCCAACGAAAGCGTGCCGTTCTGCCGCACCTGTTCGCGTCTGCGTCTGTCCTCGACCGGTTGGCTGCATGGCTGCCTGTCATCGAGCAACCGCCACTATGTCGGCGATCTGCTCGACAAGCCACGTCATCAGGCGTTGCCGGCGTTGCAGCGTCTGTTGGTCAAGGCGTTGGGCGACAAGCAGGAAGTGGCGTTCTCCGGTGGCGCGACAATCATGAAGATCATCGGCGGCTGAACAACCGCTTTCGCGAGCAAGCTCGCTCCCACATTTCGAATGCATTCTCCTGTGGGAGCGAGCTTGCTCGCGAATACGATCTTACAATCAACGAATTTCCTGAGCTGGCGCAAAAGCTGCATCCAACGGCCATTCGCCGGTTTTCCGTCACCGGCTTCTGGAGGATGAGGATGCGTAGCCTGGTTTTGCTGCTGGCCGTTTTGGCGCTTGGCGGCTGTATGACTGTCAGCGATATGGCCGAAGGCACTCGCTATCAGATGAGCGACGCGGGGCTGCTGGATCACAGCGACAGCCGGCGGGTGAACAACTTCCGCATTCAGCCGGACTCATTCATCTACATCGCCCAAGGTGCATTCGCGCCGCCGGGTGGTTCCTACCCGCGACCGAACGTAGTGGCCGAAGAGGCCTTCAAGGGGTTTGTCGAATACTTCCCGATGGTTCGCCGTGCCCGTGCACCGGAAGGCCTCGATCAGGCGTTGGGCGAAGCTCGCGATGCTGGCGCCCACTACCTGCTGTACACGCGTTTCGCCAAGGCTGACGACCGGATCGGCAACTCCGATGAGTGGCTCGATCAGGAAGCCGTGGATCGCCTGGGCATCGACGGCGGCGTGATTCAGATCATGTTGATCGAGACCAGCACCCAGTATTTGATTGATACTGCACGGATCAAGAGTCGTGGCGGTTTACTGACGTTCCACGACAACAAACCGGAAGACCTGATCGGCCCGCCGCTGGCGCAATACGCGCGCAGCCTGCTGGGGATCAGCGACCAATAAAACCAAGGAGTACGCCATGAGTGGCCCGCAAAAAGCCAATGACCTGTTGGGACAGATCCCCAAAACCAAAGGCTTGCCGCCGGTGCACTTGTGGAACCCGGACTTCTGCGGCGACATCGACATGCGCATCGCCCGCGACGGCACCTGGTATTACCTGGGCACGCCGATCGGGCGCAAGCCGATGGTCAAGCTGTTCTCCACCATCATCCGCCGCGACGGCGATGATTACTTCCTGATTACCCCGGTCGAAAAGGTCGGGATCAAAGTCGACGATGCGCCGTTCGTGGCGATTGCCGTGGAAGTCGAAGGCGAGGGCGAAGCGCAGGTACTGCGCTTCACCACCAACGTCGAGGAGACCGCCGAGGCCGGGCCGGAACATCCGATCCGCGTCGAGATCGATCCGGCGACTCAAGAGCCTGCGCCTTATGTGCATGTGCGCAGCAACCTCGAAGCGCTGATTCACCGCAATGTGTTTTACCAACTGGTGGAGCTGGCGGTCAGTCGCGAAATCGACGGGCAACGTTGGCTGGGTGTGTGGAGCGGCGGCGAGTTCTTCCGCATCGGCCTCGAACCCTGACAATGAATCGAATGTGGGAGGGGGCTTGCTCCCGAAGGCGGTGTGACAGTCACCCTATGCAGTGACTGATGCATTGCCTTCGGGAGCAAGCCCCCTCCCACATTGATCTATGTACATCCGCAAAATCTGATTTGACTCCCAATCATATGATCATTAGCGTGGACACCCATCGCCACCCGCTTTGAGGTCTCCATGTCCAGCAGCTTTCATGCATCAACGGTCGATTGGCTGGGCAGCTGGATTGCCGCCGGCCAGGTCAAGCCGGGGCAGGCGATCAAGGTCGAGGCAGATCTGGGCCAGCAGCTCGGTGTCAGCCGCACGGTGATCCGCGAAGCGATCAAGACCCTCGTCGCCAAAGGCATGCTCGAAGTCGGGCCGAAAGTCGGTACCCGCGTGTTGCCGGTGCGGCGCTGGAATCTGTTCGATCCGCAAGTCGTCGGCTGGCTGTCGCGCAACGGCCTGCCGGAAAACTTCGTCGATGACCTGCTCGACCTGCGCCGCACCATCGAACCAATGGCCGTGCGCTGGGCCTGCGAGCGCGCCACGCTTGAGCAGATTCAGGCCGTGCAACTGGCCTACAACGCGCTGGAGCGGGCTGTCGACAGCGGCATCGATTACAACCGCGCCGACCAGTCCTTCCACGAATGCATTCTGGCGGCCAGCCACAACCAGTTCATCGAGCAAATGGTCCCGGCCCTCGGCGCCTTGCTCGCCGTGTCATTTGAAGTTTCCGCTGCCGACCCCGATGAACTGCGTCGCACATTACCGATCCACAAGGACATGGCCGACGCCATCGCCGCCCGTGACTCCGCGCGCGGCGTGTGGGCCTGCATGACCCTGATTGACAATGCCGACCTGGCAATCAAACGCTTTTACCCACAGGTGATGGCCGACAAAAAAGCCAGCTGACAAAGCCTGAATTCCCCTGTGGGAGCGAGCTTGCTCGCGAAGGCGGCGAATCAAATACGCCGCCTTCGACTGACACTCCGCTTTCGCGAGCAAGCCCGCTCCCACATCTAGAACACCAAGACACAAGGAGTTGCCATGAGCTGGACCGCCGTAACTCAACACCGCGCCAGGCTCGGTGAAGGGCCATTCTGGGACGCCCCGACCCAGGCGCTGTACTGGGTCGATATCGCCGGCAAGCAGGCGCTGCGGCTGATCGGCAACAACGTGCAGATCTGGCAGATGCCCGAGCACGTTTCCGCGTTCATCCCCTGTGCCAGTGGCGACGCGTTGGTGACATTGAGCAGCGGCGTGTATCGACTGGATCTCGATTCCCCGGGCCTGGAACCACGCCTCACGCTGTTCTGCATCGCCGACCCGCAACCCGGCAATCGACCCAACGAAGCACGCTGCGACGCCCAAGGCCGACTGTGGCTCGGCACCATGCAGAACAACATCGGTAACAACGGCGAAGACCTGCCGATCGAGCGTCGTTCCGGCGGCTTGTTTCGCATTGATCCCGACCAGCGTGTCACGCCATTGCTGCTCGGTCTCGGCATTCCCAACACGCTGTTGTGGAGCGACGACGGCACCAGACTGCTGTTCGGCGACAGCCTCGACGGGGCGCTCAATCGCTATTTCATTCACACCGACGGCAATCTCGGCAACGGCGAAGTCTGGTACGGCCCCGACGAGAACGGCGGCCCGGATGGTTCGGCAGTCGACGCCGAAGGGTATGTGTGGAACGCGCGTTGGGACGGCAGCTGCCTGTTGCGTCTGACGCCGGACGGCAAGGTTGATCGCAAATTCGACCTGCCCGTCAGCCGACCGACCAGTTGTGTATTCGGCGGTGAAGACCTGAAAACCCTGTACATCACCAGCGCCCAGAGTCCGCACAACCATCCACTGGATGGCGCGTTGCTGGCGATGCGGGTCGACGTGCCGGGCAAACTCTGCACGCGGTTCGCGGGTTAAATCTCATAATGTGGGATGCAAAATTATATATTGAGATTATTCGGCGGTCGGGTTTATAGTCGGTTCCAGCAGTAACACGCACTCACACTTAAAAAGAACAAAACAGGTGAAGTGATGCAGCGAATCTCTATCGCACTCCTCAGCGGAGTCAGCGTCTCGCAACGGCCCAGCGTCGTTCGCCGCGCCTGCCTGTTTTGTTTTCACAATCTTCCAGACCGGACATCGGCAGATGCCCGGTTTTTTTGTGCTGACGAACAGGAGTCATGATCCATGGCTGAACCTCTTTCCTTGCCGCCGGTGCCCGCGCCGCCGAAGGGTGAGCGCCTGAAAAACAAAGTTGTGCTGCTGACCGGCGCCGCTCAAGGCATCGGCGAAGCCATCGTCGCCACCTTCGCCTCGCAGCAGGCCAGACTGGTGATCAGCGATATTCAGGCAGAGAAGGTCGAGAAGGTTGCCGCCCACTGGCGCGACAAGGGCTACGACGTGCAGGCGATCAAGGCCGACGTTTCGCGTCAGCAAGACCTGCATGCCATGGCCAAACTGGCGGTTGAGCTGCACGGACGCATCGACGTGCTGGTCAAC
Source organism: Pseudomonas sp. 13B_3.2_Bac1 (assembly GCF_025466205.1). NCBI lineage: Bacteria > Pseudomonadati > Pseudomonadota > Gammaproteobacteria > Pseudomonadales > Pseudomonadaceae > Pseudomonas > Pseudomonas sp. 13B_3.2_Bac1. Next base: position 4,421 of record NZ_JANLOG010000034.1, on the reverse strand, counting down.
TGCGCCGGGGTCAACGTGTTCCGCGATCCGCTGCAAATGACCGAAGAAGACTGGCATTGCTGCTTCGCCATCGACCTGGACGGCGCCTGGTACGGTTGCAAAGCCGTGCTGCCGCAGATGATCGAGCAGGGCGTCGGCAGCATCATCAATATTGCCTCGACCCATTCCAGCCACATCATTCCCGGCTGCTTCCCGTACCCGGTGGCCAAGCACGGCCTGCTCGGACTGACCCGGGCGCTGGGCATCGAGTACGCATCGAAGGGGGTTCGGGTCAACGCTATTGCCCCGGGCTACATCGAGACACAGCTCAACGTTGATTACTGGAACGGCTTTGCCGATCCGCACGCCGAGCGTCAGCGCGCGTTTGATCTGCACCCGCCGAAACGCATCGGCCAGCCGATGGAAGTGGCGATGACCGCCGTGTTCCTGGCCAGTGATGAAGCGCCGTTCATCAACGCCTCGTGCATCACCATCGATGGTGGGCGCTCGGTGATGTACCACGACTGAATGGATCAGGTTTCAGGCGATGAGCTCCGTCTTAAATCCAATCATCATACGATATGACTATTTTCAACAGGCTTTGCAGCAGTACGTGTCACGCCACCACACCTGTGGCGAGGGAGCTCGCTCCCGCTCGGCTGCGCAGCGATCGTAAATTCGGGCTGCGCGGTGTGTTTGATTGACCGAGGTAACCGGTTTTAGGGCCGCTTCGCAGCCCAGCGGGAGCAAGCTCCCTCGCCACAAGCTGTTTAATTTGCTCAAAAAAAATAACAAGGAGTCAGCTTATGAAACGTCGTTTCGGGATTCGTACCCTGTGCAGTGCCGCGCTGGCGGTCACCGCGTTCAGCCTGAGCAGCTCGCTGCTGGCTGCCGACACCGTGAAAATCGGTTTTCTGGTCAAGCAGGCAGAAGAGCCGTGGTTCCAGACCGAGTGGGCTTTCGCCGAAAAAGCCGCCAAGGACAAGGGCTTCGAACTGATCAAGATCGCCGTGCCGGACGGCGAGAAAACCCTCTCGGCCATCGACAGCCTTGCGGCCAATGGCGCGAAAGGCTTCGTGATCTGCCCACCGGACGTCTCGCTCGGCCCGGCGATCATGGCCAAAGCCAAGCTCAATGACCTCAAAGTGATCGCCGTGGACGACCGTTTCGTCGACGCCAACGGCAAGTTCATGGAAGACGTGCCGTACCTCGGCATGGCGGCGTTCGAAGTCGGCCAGAAGCAGGGCAACGCGATGGTCGCCGAGGCGAAGAAGCGCAACTGGGACTGGAAAGACACCTACGCGGTGGTCAATACCTACAACGAACTCGACACCGGCAAGAAGCGCACCGACGGTTCGATGAAGGCGCTCGAAGATGCCGGCCTGCCGAAAGAGCACATCCTGACCGCCGCGCTGAAAACTCTCGACGTGCCGGGCAGCATGGACGCCACCAACTCGGCGCTGGTCAAGCTGCCCAGTGCGGCGAAGAACCTGATCATCGGCGGCATGAACGACAACACCGTGCTTGGCGGCGTACGCGCTACCGAAGCCGCCGGGTTCGCTGCGGCCAACGTGATTGGCATCGGCATCAATGGCACCGACGCCATCGGCGAGCTGAAAAAGCCCAACAGCGGTTTCTTCGGTTCGATGCTGCCTAGCCCGCACATCGAAGGCTACAAGACCGCCGAGATGATGTACGAGTGGGTCACCACCGGCAAAGAGCCGCCGAAGTACACGGCGATGGACGACGTCACCCTGATCACCCGCGAGAACTTCAAGCAAGAGCTGGAAAAAATCGGCCTGTGGAATTGATGGCTGCTCGATCGGTGTGAAGAGGTGACTCAGATGCACGCGCAAGTACAGACACATGCAAGCAGCGCCGGCGGCAGCCTGCGCTTCAACGGAATCGGCAAGACCTTCCCTGGGGTCAAGGCGCTGGACGCCATCAGTTTCGTCGCTCACCCGGGGCAGGTGCACGCCTTGATGGGCGAGAACGGTGCCGGCAAATCGACTCTGCTGAAAATCCTCGGCGGCGCCTACATCCCCAGCAGTGGCGAGTTGCAGATTGGCGAGCAGAGCATGGCGTTCAAGTCGACGGCCGACAGCATTGGCAGCGGCGTCGCGGTGATTCACCAAGAGCTGCACCTGGTGCCGGAAATGAGCGTGGCCGAGAACCTGTTTCTCGGTCATCTGCCGGCCAGTTTCGGCCTGATCAATCGTGGCGTCCTGCGCCAGAATGCCCTGGCCTGTCTCAAGGGCCTGGCCGATGAAATCGATCCGCAAACCAAGGTCGGGCGCCTGTCGCTCGGTCAGCGGCAATTGGTGGAAATTGCCAAGGCGCTGTCCCGTGGCGCGCATGTGATCGCCTTCGATGAGCCGACCAGCAGCCTCTCGGCGCGCGAAATCGACCGTTTGATGGCGATCATCAGTCGCCTGCGCGATGAGGGCAAAGTGGTGCTCTACGTCTCGCATCGCATGGAAGAAGTGTTCCGCATTTGCGACGCGGTGACGGTGTTCAAGGACGGCCGTTACGTGCGCACCTTCGATGACATGAGCCAGTTGACCCACGATCAACTGGTGACCTGCATGGTCGGCCGCGACATTCAGGACATCTACGATTACCGCAGCCGTCCACGCGGCGCGGTGGCGTTGAAGGTCGACGGTCTGCTCGGCCCGGGCCTGCGTGAGCCGGTGAGTTTCGAGGCGCACAAGGGCGAGATTCTCGGGCTGTTCGGCCTGGTCGGGGCCGGGCGCACCGAGCTGTTCCGCTTGCTCAGCGGGCTGGAGCGCAACACCGCCGGACGCCTCGAATTGCGCGGTCATGAATTGAAATTGCGCTCACCGCGCGACGCGATTGCCGCCGGGATCCTGCTGTGCCCCGAGGACCGCAAAAAGGAGGGGATCATCCCGCTGGCCAGCGTCGCCGAGAACATCAACATCAGCGCGCGCGGCGCCAATGCCAGCCTCGGCTGCCTGCTGCGCGGACTGTGGGAGAAGGGCAACGCCGACAAGCAGATCAAGGCGCTGAAAGTCAAAACCCCGCACGCCGGGCAGCAGATCAAATTCCTGTCCGGCGGCAATCAGCAGAAGGCGATTCTCGGTCGCTGGCTGTCGATGCCGATGAAGGTGCTGCTGCTCGATGAGCCGACTCGCGGCATCGACATCGGGGCCAAGGCCGAGATCTACCAGATCATCCATAACCTGGCCGCCGATGGCATTTCGGTGATCGTGGTGTCCAGCGACCTGATGGAAGTCATGGGCATTTCCGACCGCATTCTGGTGCTCTGCGAAGGCGCGCTGCGCGGCGAAGTCAGCCGCGACCAGGCCAATGAATCCAACCTGCTGCAACTGGCTTTGCCGCGCCATCGCGCTGACGGCGTGGCGAACTGAGAGGTGAACATGATGACCATCCAAAACAAGGCTTTGCCGACCCCCCGCAAACCGCTGGACCTGCGGCGCTTCCTCGATGACTGGGTCATGCTGCTGGCGGCCATCGGCATCTTCCTCGCTTGCACCTTGCTGATCGACAACTTCCTTTCGCCGCTGAACATGCGCGGGCTGGGGCTGGCGATTTCCACCACCGGCATTGCCGCGTGCACCATGCTGTATTGCCTGGCGTCGGGGCATTTCGACCTGTCGGTGGGCTCGGTGATCGCCTGCGCCGGGGTGGTTGCGGCGGTGGTGATGCGCGACACCAACAGCGTGTTCCTCGGCGTCAGTGCGGCGCTGGTGATGGGCCTGATTGTCGGGCTGATCAACGGCATCGTGATTGCCAAGCTGCGGGTCAATGCGCTGATCACCACACTGGCGACGATGCAGATCGTCCGTGGCCTGGCCTACATTTTTGCCAACGGCAAAGCGGTGGGCGTGTCGCAGGAATCGTTCTTCGTGTTCGGCAACGGCCAGTTGTTCGGCGTGCCGGTGCCGATCCTGATCACCATCGTCTGCTTCGTGTTTTTCGGCTGGCTGCTGAACTACACCACCTATGGGCGCAACACCATGGCCATCGGTGGCAACCAGGAAGCGGCGTTGCTCGCCGGGGTGAATGTCGACCGGACCAAAATCATCATCTTCGCCGTGCACGGCGTGATCGGTGCGCTGGCCGGGGTGATTCTGGCGTCGCGCATGACCTCCGGGCAGCCGATGATTGGCCAGGGTTTCGAGTTGACGGTGATCTCGGCATGCGTGCTCGGCGGGGTGTCGCTGAGCGGCGGGATCGGCATGATCCGCCATGTGATTGCCGGGGTGCTGATCCTGGCGATCATCGAGAATGCGATGAACCTGAAGAACATCGATACGTTTTATCAGTATGTGATTCGCGGTTCGATTCTGCTGTTGGCGGTGGTCATCGACCGCCTCAAACAACGGTAATCACAATTCCCCTGTGGGAGCGGGGGGGGGGGGGGGGGGGGGGGGGGGGGGGGGGGGGGGGGGGGGGGGGGG